>NZ_JBAWTG010000014.1:0-96769 GCF_037106235.1 Methylobacterium nigriterrae
CCGAGGACAAGATCGCCGCCATGGAGGCGGCCGGCATCCGCGTCTCGCCCTCCCCCGCACGCCTCGGAGCAACCCTCCTCGAACGCCTCAAAGGGTGAGAGCCGGGGAAGAATGCCGCGCGGCAGCCCTGCACCCGATGCAGCCGCGCCGCACCCATATGGGCTGGACCATGGCGCGCGGCGTCGGGTGCCGCGCTCTGGTGCAGTTCGAAGCCGGCCGCGGTCGAGGCGGCCGGACAGGTGAGCGGGAGCCGGGCCCGAGCGGCGCGGAGGCCCCGCAAAGCGGCAGGATGAACGAACGATGGCACGTCAGGACGTGAACGAAGCGCTCCTCGAAACCTCGTTCCTCTATGGCGGCAACGCCGCCTATATCGAGGAACTCCAGGCGGCCTTCGCCAGGGACCCGAGCTCGGTCGATCCCGAGTGGCAGACCTTCTTCAAGGCGCTGGGCGAGGATGGCGGCCTCGTCGAGAAGAACGCGGCCGGCGCCTCCTGGCAGAAGCCGAACTGGCCCGTCCCGCTCAACGGCGAGATCGTCTCGGCGCTCGACGGCAATTGGGGCGCCCTGGAAAAGGCCGTCGGCGACAAGATTCGCGCCAAGGGCGACGTCAAGGACAAGGGCGTCGACGGCGCCGCCGTCGTCGCCAAGACCGGCGTCTCGGTCGAGCAGGCGACCAAGGATTCGGTCCGCGCGATCATGCTGATCCGCTCCTACCGCATGCGCGGCCATCTTCACGCCAAGCTGGATCCCCTCGGCCTCGCCCCCCGCGGCGACCACGAGGAGTTGCATCCGCAGCATTACGGCTTCCAGGAATCCGACTGGGATCGCCCGATCTTCCTCGACAACGTGCTGGGCCTCGCGTTCTCGACCATCCGCGAGATCGTCAAGATCCTGGAGCGCACCTACTGCCAGACGCTCGGCGTCGAGTTCATGCACATCTCGGATCCCGCCGAGAAGGCCTGGATCCAGGAGCGGATCGAGGGCAAGGACAAGGAGATCTCGTTCACGCCCGAAGGGCGCCGGGCGATCCTCAACAAGCTGATCGAGGCGGAAGGCTTCGAGAAGTTCCTCGACCTCAAGTACACCGGAACCAAGCGCTTCGGCCTCGACGGGTCGGAGGCGATGGTCCCGGCGCTGGAGCAGATCATCAAGCGCGGCGGCGCGCTGGGCGTCGAGGAGATCGTCCTCGGCATGGCTCATCGCGGCCGCCTCAACGTGCTGACCAACGTGATGGCCAAGCCCTTCCGGGCCGTCTTCAACGAGTTCAAGGGCGGCTCGGCCTCGCCGGCCGAGGTCGAGGGCTCGGGCGACGTGAAGTACCATCTCGGCGCCTCCTCCGACCGCACCTTCGACGGCAACAACGTCCACCTCTCGCTCACCGCCAACCCCTCGCATCTCGAGATCGTCGATCCGGTGGTGCTGGGGAAGGTGCGCGCCAAGCAGGATCAGCTTGCCAAGCCCAACGTCGACCGCAAGAAGGTGCTGCCCCTCCTCGTCCACGGCGACGCCGCCTTCGCGGGCCAGGGCGTGGTCGCGGAATGCTTCGGCCTGTCGGGCCTGAAGGGCCACCGCACCGGCGGCTCGATCCACTTCATCATCAACAACCAGATCGGCTTCACCACCGATCCCCGCTTCTCGCGCTCCTCGCCCTACCCGTCCGACGTGGCGAAGATGGTGGAAGCCCCGATCTTCCACTGCAACGGCGACGACCCGGAGGCCGTGACCTTCGCGGCCAAGGTCGCCACCGAGTACCGGCAGAAGTTCGGCAAGCCCGTCGTCATCGACATGCTGTGCTACCGCCGCTTCGGCCACAACGAGGGCGACGAGCCGGCCTTCACCCAGCCGAAGATGTACCAGCGCATCCGCAAGCACCCGACCGTGCTGGAGACCTACGGCCGCAAGCTCGTCGAGTCGGGCGCCGTCACGCAGGAGGCCCTCGACGCCCGCAAGGCCGAGTTCCGGGCGATGCTCGACAGCGAGCTCGACGTCGCCGGCAACTACAAGGCCAACAAGGCCGACTGGCTCGACGGTCGCTGGTCCGGCTTCAAAGCCGTGCGCGAGGACGTGGACGATCCCCGCCGCGGGCAGACCGGCGTGCCGGCCGAGACGCTGCGAGAGATCGGCCAGAAGATCACCCAGGCGCCCCCCGGCTTCCACCTGCACCGCACGATCCAGCGCTTCCTCGACAACCGCGCCAAGGCGGTCGAGACGGGCCAGGGCATCGACTGGGCGACCGCCGAGGCTCTGGCCTTCGGCTCGCTGCTCCTCGAGGGCCACCGGGTCCGGCTCTCCGGCCAGGACGTCGAGCGCGGCACCTTCTCGCAGCGCCACGCGGTGGTGATCGACCAGGAGAACGAGCAGCGCTTCACCTCGCTGAACTCGATCCGCGAGGGCCAGGCGAGCCTCGAGGTGATCAACTCGATGCTGTCGGAGGAGGCCGTGCTCGGCTTCGAGTACGGCTACTCGCTGGCCGAGCCGAACGCGCTGGTGCTCTGGGAGGCGCAGTTCGGCGACTTCGCCAACGGCGCGCAGGTCGTCGTCGACCAGTTCATCTCGAGCGGAGAGCGCAAGTGGCTGCGCATGTCGGGCCTCGTGCTGCTCCTGCCCCACGGCTACGAGGGCCAGGGGCCGGAGCACTCCTCGGCACGCCTGGAGCGCTATCTCCAGATGTGCGCCGAGGACAACATGCAGGTCGCCAACTGCTCGACGCCGGCCAACTACTTCCACATCCTGCGCCGGCAGCTGAAGCGCGACTTCCGCAAGCCGCTCGTCCTGATGACGCCGAAGTCGCTGCTGCGCCACAAGCGGGCGGTGTCGGGGCTGGAGGCGATCGCCGAGGGCTCGACCTTCCACCGCATCCTGTGGGACGACGCCGAGCACGAGGAGGGCGGGATCAAGCTCGTCAAGGACGACAAGGTGCGCCGCGTCGTGCTCTGCACGGGCAAGGTCTACTACGACCTGTTCGAGGAGCGCGAGAAGCGGGGCGTCAGCGACGTCTACCTGATGCGCGTCGAGCAGCTCTACCCGTTCCCCCTCAAGGCGCTCGCCACCGAGATGAGCCGCTTCCGCAACGCCGAAGTCGTCTGGTGCCAGGAGGAACCCAAGAACATGGGCTCGTGGTTCTTCGTGGAGCCCTACCTCGAATGGGTGCTCGGCCAGGCCGGCTCCGCCGTGAAGCGTCCCCGCTACGTCGGCCGCCCGGCCTCCGCCTCGACCGCAGTGGGCCAGATGTCCAAGCACCAGGCCCAGCTCCAGGCCTTCCTCAACGAGGCGCTCGCGGTCTGAGACCCGCGACCCACCGAACTGGCGGCGCCGGACAGCGGCGCCGCCTCCGCATCCGGGCCGGCTCGCCGGCCCCAACCCCGGCGTGAAGACCCATGGCAACCGACATCCTCGTCCCGACGCTCGGCGAATCCGTGAGCGAGGCCACCATCGGCCGCTGGTTCAAGAAGCCGGGCGACACGGTGGCGGCCGACGAGCCGCTCGTCGAGCTCGAGACCGACAAGGTCACCCTGGAGGTGAACGCGCCGGCCGCGGGCGAGCTCGGCGAGATCCTGGTGAAGGACGGCGAGACGGTCGAGCCCGGCGCGCTGCTCGGCTCGATCGTCGAGGCGGGCGCCGGCGGCGCCAAGCCGGCTGCCGCGCCCGCCAGGGAAAGCGCGCCGACGGCCGAGGACCGGAAGGCCGCGGAGCAGGCGCCCGCGAGGGAATCGGCCGCGGCCTACGGCAATCACGGGGATGCGGCGCCTGCGGGCGCGCGGCCGGCCGGGGACAACGGCCCGGCGGTCGCCAAGCTCGCGCGCGAGAGCGGGGTCGACCCGTCGGGCGTCAACGGCAGCGGCAAGGACGGCCGCGTCACCAAGGGCGACATGCTGGCGGCGATCGCCAGGGGGCACGACAAGGGACCGGCCCCGCAGGCGCCCGCCCGGGAGGCCCGCCCGGCCCTGCCGCGCGCGCCCTCCGCGCCCGACGACGCCGCGCGCGAGGAGCGCGTGCGCATGACGAAGCTGCGCCAGACCATCGCGCGCCGGCTCAAGGACGCGCAGGACACCGCCGCGATGCTGACGACGTTCAACGACGTCGACATGTCGGCCGTGATGGCGATGCGCGCCCAGTACAAGGACATCTTCGAGAAGAAGCACGGCACGAAGCTCGGCTTCATGGGCTTCTTCACCAAGGCGGTGATCGGGGCGCTCATGGACGTGCCGGCGGTCAACGCCGAGATCGACGGGCAGGATCTCGTCTACAAGAACTACTACCACATCGGCATCGCGGTCGGGACCGACAAGGGCCTCGTCGTGCCGGTGGTGCGCGACGCCGACGACCTCTCGATCGCCGGCATCGAGAAGACGATCGCCGGCTTCGGCAAGAAGGCCCGCGAGGGCAAGCTGTCGATCGACGAGATGCAGGGCGGCACCTTCACGATCACCAACGGCGGCATCTACGGCTCGCTGATGTCGACGCCGATCCTCAACGCGCCGCAATCGGGCATCCTCGGCATGCACCGCATCGAGGAGCGCCCGGTGGTGCGGGCCGGCAAGATCGAGGCGCGCCCGATGATGTATCTCGCGCTCTCCTACGACCACCGCATCGTCGACGGGAAGGAGGCCGTGACCTTCCTGGTGCGGGTCAAGGAGGCTCTCGAGGACCCGGCCCGGCTCGTGCTGGACCTGTAATACCGGCGTATCGCGACGCGTCCATGATCCCGCGCGTGCCGCCTTCGGCGTGAACGAAGGGGCGCGAGCCGACCCAGAAGGCCGGGCGACCGGTGTCGCGCGGCCGCTTGCATCGCTGCGGCTCGCCGCCGGGCCCGAAGAGACGAGAAGGAAGACCGCACACCATGAGCAGCTACGATCTCGTCGTCATCGGCACCGGCCCCGGGGGCTATGTCTGCGCCATCCGGGCGGCCCAGCTCGGACTGAAGACGGCGGTCGTGGAGAAGCGGGCGACGCATGGCGGCACCTGCCTCAACGTCGGCTGCATCCCCTCGAAGGCCTTGCTGCACGCCTCCGAGGCCTTCGAGGAGGCGGGCCGGCACTTCGGCGACCTCGGCGTGATCGTGAGCGAGCCGAAGCTCGACCTCAAGAAGATGATGGCCTTCAAGGACGAGGGCGTCGCCGGCAACACCAAGGGCGTCGAGTTCCTGCTCAAGAAGAACGGCGTCGACAGCTACCACGGCACCGGCCGGCTCGCGGGCGCGGGCCGCGTCGAGGTCATCGGCGAGGACGGC
Organism: Methylobacterium nigriterrae; assembly: GCF_037106235.1. Taxonomy (NCBI): domain Bacteria; kingdom Pseudomonadati; phylum Pseudomonadota; class Alphaproteobacteria; order Hyphomicrobiales; family Methylobacteriaceae; genus Methylobacterium; species Methylobacterium nigriterrae. The sequence goes on from NZ_JBAWTG010000014.1 coordinate 5,231, forward strand.
GGCAACCAGCTCCTCGAGACGCGGAACGTCGTGATCGCGACGGGCTCGGACGTGGCGAGTCTCCCGGGCGTCGCCATCGACGAGAAGGTGGTGGTCTCCTCCACCGGCGCGCTCGAGCTCGGCAGCGTGCCGAAGAAGCTCGTCGTCATCGGCGCGGGCGTGATCGGGCTCGAACTCGGCTCGGTCTGGCGGCGGCTCGGCTCCGAGGTGATCGTGGTCGAGTTTCTCGACCGGGTGCTGCCCGGCATGGACGGCGAGGTCGGCAAGCAGTTCCAGCGGATCCTCGGCAAGCAGGGCATCACCTTCAAGCTGTCCTCGAAGGTCACGGGCGTCGAGGTGGGCAAGAAGGGCGCCACCGTCACCGTCGAGCCCGCCGCGGGCGGCGAGGCCGAGAAGATCCAGGCCGACGCGGTACTCGTCGCCATCGGGCGCGTGCCCTACACGGCGGGGCTCGGCCTCGAGACCGTCGGCGTCCAGGTCGACAACAAGGGCCGCATCCAGACGGACAGCCAGTACGCCACCAACGTCACCGGCATCTACGCCATCGGCGACGTGATCGCCGGGCCGATGCTCGCCCACAAGGCCGAGGACGAGGGCGTCGCGGTGGCCGAGATCCTGGCCGGCCAGTCGGGCCACGTGAATTACGGAGTGATCCCCAACGTGGTCTACACCTTCCCGGAGGTCGCCTCGATCGGGCGGACCGAGGAGGAGCTGAAGAAGGACGGCATCCGCTACAATGCCGGCAAGTTCCCCTTCACGGCCAACGGCCGCGCCAAGGTCAACCACACCACGGACGGGTTCGTGAAGATCCTGGCCGACGCCGACACGGACCGGGTGCTGGGCGTCCACATCGTCGGCGCGGATGCCGGAAACCTGATCGCCGAGGTCGCGGTGGCGATGGAGTTCGGGGCGAGCGCCGAGGACGTCGCCCGCACCTGCCACGCCCACCCGACCCTCACCGAGGCCGTCAAGGAAGCCGCCCTCGCGGTCGGCAAGCGGGCGCTTCATATCTAGAGCGCGGTCCGTGATCCCCGGATCACGGCCCGCGCTCCATCTGCTCGTTGCGACGCATGGTCTCGCGCCGAGCCGGTGGTCGCTTCGGCGGAGAAGGCTCCGGCCGCGTCAGGCGGAGCGGCGGGCCTGCGCCAGGTCGGCGACCCGCAGCAGCGTCGTCGGGGCCGGCGGGGCGGTCAGCGCGTTGAGCAGGTAGGGCCGGCGCAGGCCGAGGGCGTGGTGGAGCGCGAGGTCGATGTCGCGGGCGTAGAACGGCATCTTCAGGACGAAGGAGACGCCGAAATAGCGCGCCGCGTGGGCGATCGGCTCCGGATCGCCCGACGTCATCAGGGTGAGGTGGGTGCCGAGCCCGAGGGGCTGAGCCTGGCAGGCCAGTTCGAGCCCGTCGATCCCCGAGAGGTTCGTGTCGATGAAGGCGAGGCCGTAGCTGCCCATCCGCAGGAGCTTGAGGGCGTGGCGTCCGCTGTCGGTCTCGTCCACCGCGAGGTTGAAGCCGCTGCGGGTGAGGACCCGGCCGACCATGCTCCGGCCGGCCTCGGACGAGGCGGCGAGCAGCACGGAGGTCGGCTTCTGGCGGCGCGCATTCGCCTGCAGCAGGCTCTCGATGTGGTCGGGATCGAGGGGCGTCTTGAGAACCTCGTAGGCCTGCAGGCTCTGGGCGAGCTCCTGCCATTGCGGAAAGACCCGTGCGGCGACGAGGACGAGGCAGGGCAGGGCGCCGCCGCGCTTGCGCGCCAGCGCGACGGCCTCCGGCCCGCTCAGACCCTCGAGTTGCAATCCCACGAAGGCGAGCGACGGCCGCCGCGTCAGGACCACGTCGATCAGGGCCTCTCCGGTCGCGGCCTCGGTGATCTGCGCGCCCGGGTCGAAGCGGTGCACGATCCGCGCGAGGGTGGCGCGGCGGTCGGCATCCATGTCGGCGATCAGCACGTTCGTCGCCGTGGCGCCCGGGGCCGCTGCGCGTCTCTCGGTGGTGGGGTCGGGCATGGCTTCCAGCGGGGTGTCCGGTCGAGTCCGGGACACCGTAGCGCAACAAAGGTGTTCACTACCTTAACTTGAAATTCTCGACATATCCGCAATCTGTGTTGAGTAAGTTTCGAGCGCTCCGCAAGCAAGACCGAGATCGTCCCGCGCGCCTTGAAGGAGAAGCGGCTTCTGTTCAAGTCGAGGGCCGTCGTCCCGCACGCGGATGGGCAGCATCGAAGGCGCTCATCAGCCGGACCGCGTCGATCTGCGTGTAGAGCTGGGTCGTCGACAGGGAGGCATGACCGAGGAGTTCCTGGATCGCGCGCAATTCACCCTGGCGGGCGAGCAGATGCGTGGCGAAGGAGTGCCGCAAGGCGTGCGGCGTCGCGCTGGCGGGCAGGCCCAGCGCGCCGCGCAGGGAGGCGACGGCGTACTGGATGATGCGCGGCGAGAGCGGCCCGCCCCGCGCGCCGACGAAGAGCGGCCCCTCGGGCGGCAGCGCGTGCGGGCAGGCGGCGAGATAATCGGCCACGGCCCGCGCCACCACCGGCAGCACCGGCACCATCCGCTCCTTGTCGCCCTTGCCGGTGACCCGGACGGTATCGATGCCGGGCACCGGCGCGTCCCTCCGGCTCAGCGACAGGGCCTCGGCGATGCGCAGGCCCGCCCCGTAGAGGAGTGCCAGGACCGCCGCGTCGCGCGCCAGGATCCAGGGCTCCCGGTCCTCGCCGGCCCGGAGGTCGGCCGTCGTGATGGCCTTGGCGGCGCTCACCGGCAGCGGGCGCGGCAGGCGCCGCTCGACCTTGGGGGAGCGCACGGCCCCGAGTGCCGCCACGGTGCCGTGGCCCTCGCGCTCGAGGTGCCTGGCGAAGGAGCGCACGCCCGCGAGCGCCCGCATCAGGGAGCGGCCGCAGGCGCCGTCCGCCCGGCGCGCCGCCATGAAGCCGCGCACGTCGCGGGGCTTCATGGCCACGAGGTCGGCGATGGCTGGCGGCCGGCCCCGCCCGTCGAGATGGACGAGGAACTGGCGCAGGTCCCGCCCGTAGGCCTCGACCGTGTTGGCGGCCATCCGGCGCTCGCGCGCGAGCCCGTCCTGCCAGGCGGCCACGGCCGCCCGAAGGGCCGCATCGCCGGGCCAGACCGGCTCGGAGGCGGGCTGAAGGGCGCGTCGGAGGGGCATGGGGCGTCGGGCTCGGCAACCGGGAGCCCATCCATGCCGGGATCCGGTTGACGTCCGGTTGAGAGGATGGGCTCGCCTTGCCGTGCGTCTCCGCCAGTTAGCGGGGGCCCGCATCACGAAGGAGGACCCGCCCATGTCGAAACCCGTCCACGCGATGATCCGCGTCCTCGACGAGACTCGCGCGCGCGACTACTACGCCCGCGCCTTCGGCCTCGCGGTCGCCGACCGCTTCGACTTTCCCGATTTCACCCTGATTTACCTGCGCGATCCCGCCTCGCCCTTCGAGCTGGAACTCACCGTCAACAAGGGTCGCACCGAGCCCTACGATCTCGGCGACGGCTACGGCCACATCGCGGTGACGGTCGACGACGCGGAGGCCGAGCAGGCGCGCTTCGTCCGCGAGGGGCTGCCCGCCACGCCGGTGAGAACGCTGAAGCACGGCGACGAGGCCCTCGCCACCTTCTTCTTCGCGACCGATCCGGACGGCTACAGAATCGAGGTGATCCAGCGCGGCGGGCGCTTCGCCTGAGCGCCCGGCCGACCGCTCAGGTCCTGGCGACGAGCCGCGTGAGCGGCACGTAGTCCGACAGGGCGGCGAGGGCGGCGGCATCCACCAGGGTCACCTTCACGCCGCTCATGCGGATGAGGCCGTCGCGGCGCAGCTGCTGCAGCGTCCGGTTGGTATGGACCACGCTGAGGCCGAGAGCGTCGGCCAGCACTTCCTGGGTCATCGGCAGGGTGAAGGTGTCGCCCGGCTCGATCCCTGCCAGCGCGAGCCGCTCGCGCAGCTCGAGGAAGAGGTGGCTCAGGCGCTCGTAGGCCGTCTGCCGCCCGAGCCGCGTGACGTGGTGGGCGAGGAGCGCTTCCTCGACGGCCGCGATCGCCCGCATCGTCGCCGCGAGCGGCGACGCGTAGCTCTGCGCGGTGCAGGCTTCGAGGAGCATGTCGGCCTCGGCCAGGACGGCCTGCGTCAGCGTCACGGTGTTCGCGTAGCGGAGCGGAGCGCGGTGCAGGCTGAAGCTCACGAAATCGCCGGGCAGGACGAAGCCGACGATCTGGCGCCGTCCATCGGAGAGCACGCGCTGCCTGGCGGCCCAGCCGGCCACGAGCAGCCGGGCCTTGGCCCCCTTCCCGTTCTGGGACGAGAGGTCGGCGCGCGGCCCGACGGAGGCGGGACGCTGGATTGCCTCGCGCAGGAGATCGATCTCCCCCGGCCCGAGAGTGCCGAAGGCGGTGAGGCGCCGGACCAGGGGATCGGCCGGCGCGCTGGTCATGTCCCAAGCCGCTATCACGGAACGACGGGCCTCGCGTCACGGAGAAGGTCGGACAGGGTTCGGATGAGATCGGCGAGCTGGATCGGCTTCTCGAGCCGCGGCACGCTCTCGAAGGCGGCCGGCAGGACGGTGCGGTCGACCCCCGTGGTGAAGACGACGGGCACGTCCTTGCGCAGGAGTTCCTCCGCGAGGCTGTAGACGTCCTCGCCCTGGAGGTTGATGTCGAGGACGGCGGCGTCGAGGCCCTGCTCGCGGCTGAGCGCGAGGCCGCGCGCGAGGTCGGGCACCGGGCCCACCACGCGCGCACCAGCCGTCGCGAGCGCGCGCGCGATGTCGCCGGCGAGGAAGTACTGATCCTCCACCACCAGGACAGCCCGGTCCCGCAGCGCAGCTGATTCGGACGTGTCCACCATCATCCACCTTGACCGTCATCGGCACGGCCCGGATCGATCTCGATCAGCGGGCTCGCGGCCTGGCGCCCGCCGAGCGGGATCTCGATCACGCAACGCACGCCGCCGGGCAGGAATTCCAGCGCCGTCGTCGCGCCGAGCTCGTAGGTGAGGCCCTCCTCGATCAGCTCGCGCCCGAAGCCGCGGCGGCTCGGATCGGTGTTGACGAGCCGCACGCCGCTCTCGCGCCATTCGAGGATCAGGCGCTCGTCGCCGTCCTCCCCGAAGGAGCGCCACGTGATCGCCACGTGCCCGTCCGGCCCCGTCAACGCCCCGTACTTGACGGCGTTCGTCGCCAGCTCGTGCAGCGCGAGCCCGAGGGTCTCGGCCGCCTTCTGGCGCAGCCTGACGCCGGGGCCGGTGAGCGTGACCTGCACGCCGTCGCGGCCCGAGTAGCTGATCACCTCGTCGCCGATCAGCTCGGCGAGGTCGATGCTCGAATCGGCCGTGCGCGTGAGGATGTTCTGGGTGCGGGCGAGCGCCCCGAGGCGGCCGTCGAAATGGGCCAGGAACTCCTCCAGCGAGGTGGCGCTGTCGGAGGTGCGGTTGGCCACCGAGCGCACCACCGCCAGGATGTTCTTCACCCGGTGCTGCAGCTCGGCCAGCAGCAGGCGCTGGCGGTCCTCGGCGCGGCGCCGCTCGTGCGTGTCCGTGCAGGAGATGAACCATTTCTCGATCGCGCCGTCGGCGTCGCGCATCGCCTCCGCGCGCGTCGTGAACCAGCGGAAGCGGCCCCGCCGGTCGCGGATGCGGCCCTCTTGCACGATGGGCTCTCCGGTCTCGCGCGCCCGGTTCCAGGCCGCCTGGTAGGCCTCGCGCTCGTCCGGGTGGATCGCCGCCAGCCAGCCCTGGCCGAGCGCGCGCCCCGCCTCCAGCCCCGTATACTCGTAGAAGCGCGGGTTGGCGTAGTCGCATTCGAGGTCGGGCAGGAGGGTCATGAGGAAGGCCGGCACCGCCCGCTCCATGTGGTGGAAGCGCTCCTCGGTCTCTCGCAGGGCCCGCTCCGCCCGCGCGGTGGCGGTGATGTCGAGGAAGGTCAGGACGACGCCCGCGATGAAGTTGTCGATGTTGCGATAAGGCAGCACGCGCACGAGGTAGCGCGCGCCCGTGCCCGGGTTCTCCACCTCCCGCTCGATCGTGCCGAGGGTCCGCAGCACCCGCCGGATGTCCTCCTGCAGCTCCCTGTAGACGATGAGCGGCGCGATGTGGATGATCGGCCGGCCGAGGTCGCTCTCGATCAGGTGGAAGATCTCGACCACGGAGGGCGTGAAGCTCTTCACGCAGAAATTGTTGTCGAGGAACACCGTGGCGATCTGGGTGCTCTCGAGCAGGTTCTTGAGGTCGCTGTTGGCCCGGTCGAGCTCGTTGACGCGGTGGCCAAGCTCGCTGTTGACGGTCTGCAATTCCTCGTTCGTCGATTGCAGCTCCTCCTTGGAGGTCTCCAGCTCCTCGTTGGCCGATTGCAACTCCTCGTTGACCGACTGGTACTCCTCGTTCGAGGATTTCAGCTCCTCGTTGGTGCTCTCCAATTCCTCGATGGTCGCCTGCAGGCGCTCGCGGGTGAGGCGCAGCTCCGCCTCGAGCCGCTGCACGTGCTCGTCGCGCGCGAAGCTCGGCGAGGCGTCCGTAGCCTCGTCGCCCTCGAGCAGCTCCCCCTCCTGGAAGATCACCACGAAGTTGGTCGTATCCTCCGGACTCGCCCGCAGCGGCTCGACGACGAGGGTGAGCAGGCGGCGGTGGCCGTTGATGCCCATCTGGATGCGCTCGGTCTTGACCGGCTTGCCCTCGACCTCGGCCTTGTGCAGGGCGGCCCGCAGGTCGAGGCGCAGGTCCCGGTGGGCGAGGTTGAGGAGGTTCAGGCTCGCGGCGCCGGGCGAGGGCGCGAGGTACTGGCCGGTGCGGCCGGAGAAGTGCAGCACCTCATAGGCCGCGTCCGTGATGACGTAGGCCGGCGCGTAGCGCTCGGCGATGCGCTCGGCCCGCCGCGTCATGGTGCCGACGATCTCGCGCGTCCGCGCGCCCTTCTCGGTCTCGGCGCCGCGCGGGTCGGAGGGCGTCGCCAGGGGGAAGTCGGGCAGGACCCGGGTGACGCTGTCGAGGCGGCGGAAGATGCGGTAGCGCCGGTCGACGGGCGCGAAGATCTTGGCGTGCCGCGTCACGTTCTCGGAATTGCCGAGGAACAGGTAGCCGTTCGGGCGCAGGGCGAAGTGGAACAGCGGGATGACGCGGTTCTGCAGGTCGTTGTTCAGGTAGATCAGCAGGTTGCGGCAGGAGACGAGGTCGAGCCGCGAGAAGGGCGCGTCCTTGATGACGCTGTGCTGGGAGAAGATGCACATCTCCCGTAATTCCTTGACGATGCAGTAGGTGTTGCCTTCCTTCACGAACCAGCGCGCGAGCCGTTCCGGGCTCATCGTGCTCACGATGGATTCCGTGTAGCGCCCGACCCGCGCCGCCGCGAGCGCCCGCCCGTCGATGTCGGTGGCGAAGATCTGCACCTGCGGCACGATGTCGAGGCGGCCCATGTTCTCGCGCAGCAGGATGCCGAGCGAGTAGGCCTCCTCGCCGGTGGCGCAGCCGAGCACCCAGACCCGCACCTGATCGCCCGCGCCCTTGCCGGCGAACAGCTTCGGGATGACCTCCTTCTCGAGGAACTCGAACTCGCCGGCATCCCGGAAGAACTGCGTCACGCCGATCAGCAGGTCGTTGAACAGGTGCTGGACCTCGCCCGCGTCGGCGCGCAGGTGGTCGACATACGCCTCGATGTCGTCGGTCTGCACGACCTGCATCCGGCGCTGGACGCGGCGCAGGAAGGTGTTCTGCTTGTAGCCGTGGAAATCGTGGCCGGTCTTGTTGCGCAGGACCGCGGCGATGCGGGTGAGGTGCTTGGAGACCGCCTGGCGGATCTCGTAGAAGCTGCGGGTCTGCTGGATCCGGGTGAGATGGCGGGCATAGGTCGCGATGTGCTCGGCCATCTGCTCGGGCGGCATCACGAAGTCCACGATCGCCGCCGCGGCGCTGCTCGCGGCGCTGCCCGCGTCGTGGTGATCCTCCCGCTGGGCGGCGAGCGTCAGGCCGCCGCGCTCCTTCACGGCGGTGGCGCCGAGCGTCCCGTCGCTGCCGGTGCCGTCGAGGACCACCGCCACCGCGCGCTCGCCCTGATCCTCGGCGAGCGAGACCAGGAAGCTGTCGATGGTGCCGCTCTCGGCCGAATCCGCCCCGGTCGGGGTGACCCGGAAATGGCCGTCGCGCACCACCAGGATCATGCCCACGCCCGCGACGTAGACATGCCCGGCCTCGACCGGCTTGCCGTCGAGGATGGGCGCCACCGTCACCTGCGGCATCCGGCGCAGATGGCGGAGGATGCGCTCCTCCTCGAGCGCGTCCCGATGCTGCACGATCAGGATGGTGGCGATCGCCTCGCCGTCGCCAATATGGCCGAGGAAAGCGTCGATCGACTCGACGGCGCTCGCCGAGGCCCCGACCCCGACGATGACCGGGGTCGAACGGGACGGCGTCTCGCCGTCCTCACGCGCGGGCTCGGATTCGGTCTCGCGGTCGCTCACGCTCGTTCCCGATGACACGCGCATCCGCGCCGCGGACGCGTCTCCCTCGCTTCGTCCGGCCCCGTGCCTGCGGCCGGCGGCGCCCGCGCATGCCGACGCCGCGCGCGAGAATACCGTACCTCGGCGCCGGATGCGCCGTTCTTTTTTCCGGTTGCACCCGTTCGGCCCGATCCGGGCCCGGGCCGAAGCTTCGCGCCGCCCGCCGGGCGTCAGCGCCCCGCCGGCTCCCCGAGCGGCGCAAGCGCCGACAGGATCGCGTTGCGGATGGTCTGCGCGTAGTCGCGGTACTCCTGCGACCGGGCCATGTACGTGGCGGCGATCGCGGGCTGTCCCGCCTCCTCGGAATTGCGGGCGAGGCGGGCCAGGAGCTCGACCCGTTCCTCGACGATGCGCAGCGCGACCCGCAGCGCCTCGTCGACCGCGCCCTCCTGCTTGTCGGCGAGGACCTGCCCCGTGAAGCCGTGCCCGACCTGGCAGCGGAACCGCAGCGGCCCGGGCGCCCGCACCTGGGACAGGACGCCCCCGCAATCGGGGCAGGTGAGGGGCGCCGGCTCCGCGAAGGCCCGGAGCACGTTGCTGTCGATGCTTCCGCCGGCCGCGATGGCGACTTCGAGGCCGAGATCCGGCGGGACCGGCAGGGCCGGGCCGGGTGGCGTCGCCGCGAGCTCGGCGATCACCGAGGCGAGGTTCGCCGCCGGCGTGCAGCGGTCGACCGCGACGGTGCGCAGGGCGCCGCGCGGCATCTCGGGAGCGAGGGCGTCGTCGGGGTCCTGCACCACGGCCCGGCCGCCGCAGCTCTTCACGGCCGCGAGCCCGGCCGCCCCGTCGTTCAGCCGCCCGGAGAGCAGGACGCCGATGACCCGCGGCCCGTGGCTCAGGGCGGCGGAGCGGAAGAGCGGGTCGATCGCGGGGCGCGCCATGTTCTCCCGCGGCCCGCGCCGCAGGGCGACCGTGCGGTCGGTGACGAGCATGTGCAGCCCGGCCGGCGCGACGTAGATCCGGCCGTTCTCGATCGGCTCGCCCTCGCGCGCGGTCGCCGCCGGCAGCGGGCCCGACTCGTCGAGGATGCGGCCAAGCTGGTTCAGGCTGTCGTGGCTGAGATGCACCACGGCCAGGATCGCCGCGGGCAGCCCGGCCCTGAGCCCCCCGCAGACCGTGCGGAGGACGTCGATCGCGCCCGTCGATCCGCCGATCACGATGATGTCGCTGGTGGCCAAGCTCCGTACCCCGGGGACCTGCCGCAAGCCGGCGCCCTTCGAGGCTGGCCCCGTAACAGTCTAAACCGCGGCGCCGGCGCCCGCACGAACATGCAGCAAGTTTTCAGGGCCGAGGGATCGGCCGGCGCGGGCCTGACCCGGCCAGCGGCCGAACGCCGCGCGGCGAGCCGGCCGGCGCCCGGCGATCGGCCATGGGTTCGTCGGCCTGAGGCCCTTCATCGGTGCGATCGGCGCAACCTCAGGCTTGTCATCAAGACGTGACATGCTCAAGCTCGATTGATCCAAGTTAATACTGTGCGCGCGGCGACATGGCCCAGGTATCGGGAACCGATGCCGGGCAAAAACATTGCTCGATAGCTTCGATTGCACCAGCACGCCCGAGCGAATGCTGCGAGCCCGGGGCCCACACGAACGATGCGACCCCGAACGCCGAGCGGTCCCGCGCTCCGAGAGACCGCGGCGCCGGCTCGCCCCGCCATCCCAGGAGAGACGCACCATGGCCGTCGACGTCCGATCGATCTACGTCACCGCGCTCAAGAACGCCCATGCGGTGGAACTGCAGGCGCTGCAGATCATGGAGCGGCAGGTCGAGCGACTGGAGCGCTATCCCGAGATGGAGCGGCCCTGCGCAAGCATATCGAGGAGACGCACCGGCAGCGGGACCGGCTGGAGGAGGCCCTGGGGGCGCATTCGGAGAGTCCCTCCGCGCTCAAGGAAGGCGTCATGGGCCTGATGGGCAACATGGCGGCACTCGCCCACGCGCCGGCCCAGGACGAGATCCTGAAGAACACCTTCGCCAACCACGCCTTCGAGAACTACGAGATCGCGGTCTACGATTCGCTGATCGCCATCGCGGAGGCGGCGGCCAGAACCAGCACGTCACGGCCTTCCAGACCTCCCTGAAGGAGGAGGAGGCGATGGCCCGCACGGTGCGCGACCTGGCCCGGCCGACGACCCTGCGCTACCTCGAACTCACCACCGGCGGCGCCAAGGCGGATCGCTGAGGCGAACCGCCGGGCCCGCCACGCGGACGGCCTCCGCCCGCGATCCGTTCCACGCCGACCAAGGAGAAGCCGCCGTGCATGCCTCACGCAAACCCCTGCACGAGCAGGTCATGGTCATCACGGGCGCGTCGAGCGGCATCGGCCTCGCCACGGCCCGCTCCGCCGCCGCCCACGGCGCCCGGATCGTGCTCGCGGCCCGCAACGGCGACGCGCTGACGGAGATACAGGAGGAGATCCGCGGGCGCGGCGGCGAGGCGATCCACGTGGTGGCGGATGTCGGCCGGCGCGAGGCGGTGCAGGCCATCGCGGACGCGGCGATCGAGCGCTACGGGCGCATCGACACCTGGGTGAACGATGCCGGCCTGTCGATCTTCGGGCGCCTGGAGGAGGTGAGCGACGAGGACCATGACCGCCTGTTCCAGACCAATTTCTGGGGCGTGGTCTACGGCTCGCTGGTGGCGGTGCCGCACCTGAAGCGCAGCGGCGGCGTGCTGATCAACCTCGGCAGCGTCGCCTCCGACATCGCCTTCCCGCTCCAGGGCATGTATTGCGCGAGCAAGCACGCCATCAAGGGCTTCACGGACGCGCTCCGGATCGAGCTCGACGAGGAGGGGGCGGACGTCGCGGTCACGCTGATCAAGCCGGCGGCGATCGACACGCCCTTCCCGCAGCATGCCCGCAACTACACCGACCACGAGCCGAAGCTGCCGCCGCCGGTCTACGACCCGCAGGAGGTGGCCCTCGCGATCCTGAGCGCGTCGGAGCACCCGCAGCGCGACATATACGTGGGCGGCGCCGGGCGCCTGATGAGCGCCTTCCAGGCGGTGGCTCCGCGCACCTTCGACCGGATCGGCCGCACCATGGTCGGCCAGCAGATGCGCGACGAGCCGCCCCGCCATCGGTCCGGCGCCCTGCACGAAGCCGGAGACGACGGTGAGGTGCGGGGCGACCATCCGGGCTACGTGCAGCGGCGCAGCTTCTACACCCGCGCGGCCCTCCACCCGGCGGCGACCGGCCTGCTGATGACGGCGGGAGTCGCTGCGGCCGCGGCGCTGATGCGCGGCGGCGCCCGCCGGTAGCAGGCGCGTCCGGGGGCCGCACCGACCCTGGTCGAACGGGAGGTTCGTCGGGCCCCGCCCACGGGCTCGTCGGCCGCGGCCCGCCTGGCCGAGGGGCGGGCGAGACCGGCTGTCCTCATGCGGCGACCCCGGCCGGGATGCGCGCGCTCGCGGTGGCGTAGACGGCCGTGATCCCCGCCAGCATGGCGTCGAGGCCGTAGGATTCGGAGCGCGCCCGCGCCGCCTCGCCGAGATGGCGGCGCCGGTCGCGGTCGGCGAGGAGGCCGGTGATCGCGCCCTCGGCCGCGCGGTGATCCTCGGGCCCGACGAACAGCGCCGCGCCGTCCCAGAGTTCCCGGAAGGTCGGTATGTCGGAGAGTACGAGGGCGCATCCGGCCTGCGCGGCCTCCAGCACGGCGAGGCCGAAGGGCTCGTAGCGGCTGAGCGAGGCGAAGACCGGCCGCCGCGCCAGCCGCGTCGCGACCTCTTCGGCCGGAAGCTGCCCGAGAGCCTGCACGCTGCGGAGGGTGACGCGCTCGCCGTTCGGGCCCGCGAGGCTGCCAGCCGCCTGCACGGCCACGGGAAGGCCGTCCGCGACCCGGTCGAGGGTGGCGAGGTTCTTGCCCCGGTCCCAGAGCCGGCCGGTGGTGAAGACGAGGGGCAGGCCGGTGCAGGTCTGCACGGGGCCGGAGGCGGTGCGCCCGTTGCGCACCACCAGCGGCGGCGCGTCGAGGCCGTAGGCGGCGGCGGTCAGCTCCGCGAAGGCGTGGGTCGGCGCGGTCAGGATGTCGGCGGCGGCGAGGCCCGCCGCGGCGAGATCCCGCCGCCAGGCAAGGTCCGGCGAGAGCGGCGCGTCCTCGACCGCGTCCCACCAGGTCGCGACGCAGGAATGGCAGGTCACCACGGAGGGGACCGGCAGTCCGCCGCCCGCGACGAGGGCGGGGCTGTGCACGTGCGCGATGTCGGCGCGCAGGCGCCAGGCGAGGCTTGCCACGCCGTCCGCCGCGTCGCGCAGGGCGGCGGCGTCGGAGGCGGTCCGGTCATGGGGCAGGCCGGTGACCACGAGGCGGCAATCCGCGATTGCCTGCACCTCTGCGGCCCGGTCCGCATCCGGCGCCGGGCCGACCACCGCCAGCGTCGTCGCGCTGCCGCGCCGTGCGAGGCCCCGCGCGACGTCGAGGGTGTAGGTCCAGATGCTGCCGACGGCGTCCGTGGTGAGAAGGACGTGGAGTCCGCTCAGCGGGGCTGGCATGCGGCCTCCCGTGCGCGCAGCGGGCGCTCCTCCCGGATGCCGCCGATGCGCTCGAACCGGTCGAGGGCACGGCCGTGCGCCCGTTCGGCGGCGGGTTCATCCGGCTCGCCGCGGAGGCGCCGGCCATCGGATGCGCCCGTGACCGGAAACGTGACCGGAACCGCGCCCGGCCCCGCATCCCGCCCGGTGCCCTGTGGGAATTCGCCCTCGGCCGGGTCCTGCATGAGATCGACGCGCCTTCCGCAAGGCCTCCCATCACGGCAGGCTCCGGGCAGCATCGATGACACGGCGGCAGGCGTCCTTAACGCATGTAAGTATTCGAGCTTGCGAACATCATCGGTCTGCGCAGGCTGAGAAATTGTCCGCGGAACATCATCGTTCTGACGCCGTTCTTGCCCTCCCGGGACATGAGAAAGCGGAGATTATGTCGTTCGATGAGGATCAGTTGCGCAACGGACACCTGGGCGCAACCTGCATGCATCTCTGTGTCGACATGCAGCGGATGTTCGCGGAGGAGACAGACTGGCATACGCCCTGGATGGAGCGCGTGCTCCCGAGCATCGTCCGCCTCGTCGAGGCCAAGCCGGAGCGCACGCTCTTCACCCGCTTCATCCCGGCGCGCCACCCGGGCGAGGGCCGGGGCACCTGGGCGCGCTACTACGAGCGCTGGGCCTCGATGACGCTGGAGCGCATGCGCCCGGAGATGGTCGAGCTCGTGCCCGAACTCGCCCGGTTCGCGCCGCCCGCCCGGATCTTCGACAAGCGCATCTACTCCCCCTGGATCGGCACCGACCTCGACGCGCGCCTGCGGGCCGGCGGCATCGATACCCTTGTGGTGACGGGCGGGGAGACCGATGTCTGCGTCCTCACCACCGTGCTCGGGGCGGTCGATTGCGGCTATCGGGTCGTCGTCGTCACGGACGCGCTCTGCAGCTCCTCCGACGTCGCCCACGACGCCCTTCTCACCCTGTACCGCTCCCGCTACGGGCAGCAGGTCGAGACCGTCACGACCGCGACGGTCCTGGAAAACTGGATCCGATGACCGCCACCACCCGCATCGTCTGCATCCGCCACGGCGAATCGACCTTCAACGCCGCGCACCGCCTCACCGGACGCGATCCGGGCCACGTGGATGCGCGCCTGACGCCGCGCGGCCACGCGCAGGTCGCGGCCGCGCGCAGCGCCCTGCGCGACATCCCCTTCGAACTGGTGGTGACCTCGCCGCTGACCCGGGCGATCGAGACCACGATGGGCCTGTTCGGCGAGCATCCGGCCCACCCCGAGATCCTCGTCGAGGTGCTGCACCGGGAATGCCAGGAGAGCAGCTGCGACGTCGGGCGCGCCGCCTCGCAGATCGCGGCCGAGTTCCCGCACCTGCTGGTCGATCACCTGCCGGAGATCTGGTGGCACGCGGAGGGCGAGCCCGGCGCGGGCGGCTACCACACCGAGCCGCGCGCCCTCTTCGACGCGCGCGTCGCGGGCTTCCGGGAGTGGCTCAAGGCCCGGCCGGAGCGCACCATCGCGGTGGTCGGCCACGGCACCTTCTTCTTTCACCTGACGGGCGAGTGGCTGGACAATTGCGCGAGCACCGAGCTCGACCTCTCGGCCGAGCCCGCCCTCGCCTGAGGGGCGCCCGGCGGCCGCCTCAGGCCCGCACCGCGCGGGCCGCGTCGAGCCGGTCCCTGGCGCGCAGGAGATCGATCCCGGGCGCCTGCCGGCCGATGCGCAGGGCCTCGTCGAGGATCGCGGCGGCGAGCGCCCAGGCTTCCGGGAGGAAGGGAGCGGCGCCCTCGGCGACCTCGGCCGCCGCGCGGGGCTCCCCGGCCGCCTGCACCGCCGCCGTCGCTGTCCGGGCAACCGCCGAGGCGAGCGCCCCCTGCAACCAGGCCCGCCGCAGGGACGCGCCCTGCGCGACGTTCCCGCCCCGCCACGCCGCCGCGCGGGCGGCCGCGAGCGCGGCGGGCAGGCCCGAGGCCGCCTCGCAGCGCGCGGCGAGATCCGCCATCCCGGCCCGGTCGAGAAGCGGCGGCAGGATGCGGCGCACGCTCTCGCGCGCCAGGAAGGCGGTGCGCTCGGCCTCGACCTCGTCCGTGTCGGCGGAGCCCGACAGCCGCAGCACGAAGGCCATCAGGCGCGGGCGCTCGGCATCCGGCATCGCGTCGTTGAGGCCAAGCGCGTAGGCCGAGAGCGGGCGCGAGAAGCAGGGCGGGCAATCCGCCGAGGCCCGGATCGCCCGGTAGGGCAGGCCCGCCGCGACGATGGCCGCCTCGTTGATGCAGGTGCCGCCGTCCGGCCCCGGGAACGGATGCGAGCCGGCGAGAAGCCGCCAGTTCAGGATATGCTCGAAGCCTGCCGTCATGGTCGCGCCTCCGTGCCGGAAACTGGCACGACGGGACTTCCCTGGCGAGGGGGCGCGACGTTCAGGCGCCGCCGGCCGCCGCGAGGCCGGCGAGCATCCCGAGGCCCAGCACCAGCACGAAGGCTGCGGCGAGGAGCTCGAGGGCGCCGACCGCGAGCGCGCCGGCCTGCCCGCGCCCGCCCGCGAGCCGCAGGGCCAGGGCCTTGGCGAAGACCGCGAGGCTCGCGAGCAGGCCCGTCGTCAGGGCGGTGCCGAGCGCCATCGCGAGCGTCGCGGCGATGCCGACGGCCAGCATGCCCTGCGAGGCCGAGACGACGAGGATGAGGATCGCCCCGGCGCAGGGGCGCGTGCCTGCCGCCAGCACCACGCCGGCCCGCTCCCGCCAGGTGCCGAGCCGGCCGATGGCCTCGGCATCCGCGAGGTGCACGTGCCCGCATCCCGGGCCGCAGGCCGCCTGCGGAGCGGCCCGCAGCGTGCCCAGGGCGGCCAGGCGCCCGGCCTTGCGCCAGGTCACCGCGAGCCCGATCAGCGCCACGAGCGCGAAGCTGACGGTCTCGATCATGGCGCCGGCCCGCGTCATCCCGGCGGCCGTGGTGTTGAGGAGGAGGACGCCCGCCGTGACGATCAGGATCGCCACGAGGGCCTGCAGCAGCGCCGCGGCGAAGCTCAGGGCGAAGGCGCGCGGCAGCGCCCGCTCGCCCGCCAGGATGTAGCCGGCGATCACCGCCTTGCCGTGGCCGGGGCCGGCGGCGTGGAACACCCCGTAGGCAAGCCCGAGTCCGACGATCGGGCCCCACGCGCCGCCGGCCTTGAAGGCGGTGACGGCGCTCTGAAGGCTCCGCGAGAAGCTCGCCTGCACGGCGAGCAGCCAGCCGCCGAGGCCGGTGGCGGAGGGCGCCGCCTCGCGGAAGCCGATGCCGAAGGGGGAGCGGGGCGGGGGTGCGGCGATGCCGGGGGCGATCAGCCACATCAGGCCGGCCAGGATCAGGCCCGCGACCCCGATCGCGCCCGCGATCAGCGCGAGCCGCAGGGCGAGCCTGCCGCGCGGCGGGGCGGCGGAGGCCGGCAGAGCCGCGCCTACGGACACGCCACGATGATCCGGTTGGCGAATTGCACGCCGTAAGTCGAGGCGGCGGTGAGCGCCTCGAAGAAGGCCTCCGTCATGCCGGGCTTGGCCGCATCGGCGGTCCGCGAATCCTGCGCCTTCGGCCGCGTCACGGTGGCGGCGCAGCCGGCCGGCGCGCCGGCCAGGCGGGCGGCGTCCGCCCCCTCCGCGAGGCTGAAGGAGACGAAGTAGGTCGGGTCGTAGACCTCCAGCGTCACGACGCCCCGGCCCTGCGATGCGGGCGCCGCGAGGGGCAGCAGGAAGCTGAGCGTGAGCGTGTCGCCCTGCACGGCCATGCGGGGCTCGGCGGGCTCGCCGAAGCTCTGCTCCCGGCCGGCGACCTTCAGCTTCGTGAAGTAGGAGAATTCCGAGAGGTTGCGGGTGTTCTCGGCGGCGAGGTCCGCGAGCTCGTCCGGCGTCAGCGCGCCGTCGCCGTTCTTGTCGAGGCCCTGGGTGACGAAGGCCGAGTAGGCGGCGTCGAAGGTCCAGGCATGCCGGATGCCGACAACCTTGCCGCCCTCGGCGTAGGCGATCTCGGCCCTGGCCGTGACCCAGACATGCGGGTGCGCCAGCGCCGGCCCGGCGAGGGCCGAGCCGACCGCGAGGGCGAGAACGAGGCTGCGGAGGGGCGAGGCGATCGGCATGGTCGCGGGACGCTCGCGTCTCGTGGTTAACGAACCGTCAACGGGCCTCGCGGCCCGCCTGCCCCGCGTTCCTCGCGGTCCAGTGGGGCGAAAGCGAGGCGCCTCGGCCCCGCTCTCGCCCGTCGGACTCACTCGGCCGCGATGTCGGCGAGAGCCACGTCGACCACGTCGCCCTTGCGCGAGAAGGCGACGGTGGCGTCCCGCCCGTCGGCGCCGAGGCTGCCGGGGATCGAGAGGGTCACGGTCTGGTCGGCGTTGAGGGTCGTGACGAGGCGCACGACCTGCGGCTGGTCGGCGTGGCTGTTGACGGCGGCGAGCGTCGCGACGACCCGGTAACCGTCCCGGGCGGCCGTGTAATAGATCGAGCCCCGGAAGGTGCCGAGGTCGACGGAGGTCGCCTTGAGGGGCTTCAGCTCGACGGCGGGGGCCGCCGTGATCGCGGCGAGCGAGAGGGTGGCCGCGAGGGCGAGGGAGAGCGTGCGCATGGTGGAAGGTCCTGTGCGGTTACTGTCCGCCGGGAGCGCCCGTACGGAAAGCCGGTAGCACCGGGAGACCGCAAGATGGACCCTTCATGCTGCATTGCGAAGATATGATTGTGGCATCGCACAAATGCGCCTGTCGCATAGAAGATGCAGGATGGCGCCGTTGACTGCCTGAATTTGCATGGGTCTCGATCGGATTTGGAAATATTCCGACCCCGAACGAAAATTCCGTTTGAGGCGGTCGTGAAAAGAATTTCAGTCGCGCCGCAGCAGCGCGGCGATCTCGGCCTGCTCGGCGGCGCTTAGGGCCTCGGCACGCCTCGCGCGCCCGCGGCGAGCGAGGCGCCAGATCCCGAGGCCGCCGGCGAGGAGCACCGCGCCGGGCGTCAGCCAGAGCAGCAGCGTGTGCAGGGCGAAGACGGGCTTCAGCAGCACGAACTCGCCGTAGCGGCTGACGACGTAATCCTCGACCTGCCGGTTCGTGTCGCCCGCCTGGATCCGCTCGCGCACGAGGACGCGCAGGTCCTTGGCCAGCGGCGCGTCGGAATCGTCGATCGACTGGTTCTGGCAGACGAGGCAGCGCAGGCCGGCCGAGATCTCGCGGGCGCGCGCCTCCTGGCCCGGGTCCTTCATCACCTCGTCGGGCTGCACGGCCTGCGCGGCGCCGGCGCCGACGACCAGCGCGAGGGCCAAGAGGGCCAGGAGGGCGCGGCGGGCCATCGACCGGGCCATCACTCGGCCGGCACCGCGCCGGGCGGCAGGGCCTTGGCTCGGGCACGGGTGGGCGCGCCGACGCGCATGCGCCGGTCGGTGAGCGAGACGGCGCCGCCGATCGCCATGACCACGGCGCCGAGCCAGATCAGCAGCACCAGCGGCTTGTAGTAGAGGCGCAGCCCGATCGTGCTGTCCGGCTGGACCTCGCCGAGGCTCGCGTAGACCTGGCTCGCCCCGATCGTCAGCAGGCCGGATTCGGTCACGCTCATCCGCCGGCTCGGGTAAAAGCGCTTGCCGGTGTCGACCCGGCCGACCGCGTTGCCGTCCCGGTCGCGCACGGTGAGGAAGGCGGCCGTCTCCTCGTAGTTCGGGCCCGGGCGCGGCGCGACCCGGTCGAGCGTGGCGACGTAGGGGCCCGCGGCGAGCCGCTCGCCGGGCTTGAGGGTCGCGAGCCCCTCCGTCGCCCATCCTTGTGCGGCGATGCCGAGGACGACGATGCCGACGCCGCCATGCGCCAGGGCCGTGCCCCAGGCCGAGCGCGGCAGCCCGATCGCCCGGCGCCAGACGTCGCGCGGGGCGCGGGCGCGGCTCGCGCCGTAGCCCCGCGCCCGCGCGGCGATCTCCAGGGCGGAGCCGAGCACGAGGTAAGCGCCGAGACCGATGCCGACGGGGGCGAGCACCGGCCCGCCCCAGGTCAGCGCCAGGGCGGCGAGCCCGATGGCGAGGGCGAGGCCCAGGGCGACGAAGAGGCGCTGGGCGGCCGCGAGCGCGTCGCCGCGCTTCCAGGCGAGCGTCTGCCCGAAGGGCACGATCAGCAGGAGCGGCACCGCCAGCGGCACGAAGGTGCTGTTGAAGAAGGGCGGGCCCACCGAGATCTTCTCGCCCGTCGCCATCTCGAGGACGAGCGGATAGAGCGTGCCCACGAACACGGTGGCGCAGGCCGCCACCAGGAACAGGTTGTTGAGGACGAGCGCGCCCTCGCGGGAGATCGGCGCGAACAGGCCGCCCTGGCGCAGCAGCGGCGCGCGCCACGCGAACAGGGTCAGCGCGCCGCCGATGAACAGCACCAGGATGGCGAGGATGAAGACGCCGCGGGTCGGGTCGGTCGCGAAGGTGTGAACGGAGGTGAGGAGCCCCGAGCGCACGATGAAGGTGCCCATGAGCGACAGCGAGAAGGTGAGCACCGACAGGAGCACGGTCCAGACCTTCAGGGCGTCGCGCTTCTCCATCACCACGGTGGAGTGCAGAAGCGCCGTGCCGGCGATCCAGGGCATTAGGGAGGCGTTCTCGACAGGGTCCCAGAACCACCAGCCGCCCCAGCCGAGCTCGTAATAGGCCCAGTACGAGCCCATCGCGATGCCGAGCGTCAGGAAGCTCCAGGCGGTCAGCGTCCAGGGCCGCACGGCCCGCGCCCAGACGGCGTCGATGCGCCCCTCGATCAGGGCGGCGGCCGCGAAGGCGAAGGTGATCGAGAAGCCGACATAGCCGAGGTAGAGCAGCGGCGGGTGGATCGCGAGGCCGGGATCCTGCAGCAGCGGGTTGAGGTCGTTGCCCTCGATGGGGGCGGGCGTCACCCGGGTGAAGGGGTTCGAGGTCGTGATGATGAACAGCACGAACACGAAGGTGATGAGCCCCTGCACCGACAGCGTGTTGGCGCGCAGCACCGGCGGCACGGATTCGCGGGCCACCGCCACCATCGCGCCGAACAGGGTCAGGATCAGGACCCAGAGCAGCATCGAGCCCTCGTGGTTCCCCCAGACGCCCGAGAGCTTGTAGATGAAGGGCTTGGTGGTGTGGGAATTCTCGACCACGTTCTGGACCGAGAAGTCCGAGGTGGCGTGGGCGTAGCTGAGGGCCGCGAAGGCGAAGAGCATGCACGCGAAGGCGCCGAGCGCCGCGGGCTTGGCCACCTGCCGCAGGGCCGGGTCGCCCGAGCGCGCCGCCCAGACCGGCATCACCGCCTGGACCAGAGAGAGCGCGAGCGCGAGCGCGAGCGCGAAATGGCCGACCTCGACGAGCACTGGCTGTCCTTCCTTCCCGTATCCGGCGCGGTTCAGCGCTCGCTGCGCGGCCCGAGGGTCGTCCCGCCGCCGGCGGAGGTGGCGTTCCGGGCGGGTGCCGCGGCGGGATCGGCGGCCTTGCCGGCGCCCTCCTGCCAGCGACCTTGGGCCTTGAGCGCGTCGGCGACCTCGCGGGGCATGTAGGATTCGTCGTGCTTGGCCAGCACGCTGTCGGCCCGGAAGACGCCGCCGGGCCCGAGCGTGCCCTCCGTCACCACGCCCTGTCCCTCGCGGAACAGGTCCGGCAGGAGGCCCTGGTAGGTCACCTGAACGGTGGCGTTGGTATCGGTGACGGCGAACTCCACCCGCTGGTCCGCACCGCGCCGCACCGATCCGTCCTTGACGAGGCCGCCGAGGCGGAAGCGCGTGCCCGGCGTCATGCCCTGCTGGGCCACCTCGGTGGGCGAGCGGAAGAACACGATCGAGCCGCTCATCGCGGACAGGATCAGCCCGACCGCGACCGCCAGCACGGCGCCGCAGCAGGCAATCAGGATCAGGCGGCGGCTCTTGCGCGTCACGGTTCGTCTCGTCCCAATGCGATCGCGGGGCCGCGATCCCGGCTGCCCGCCGGCCGCGTCCCTCGTTGTCGTTCCACTCGCGTGAAGAAGGGTGTCGGCTCCCGGGCCGTGCGGGTCAAGGGCCGCGGCCGGGACCGATTGTCAGGGGGCGGCCCTGCCGGCCGCCGGGCCAGGACCATTGCCGGGGGCCGCCTCAGGGCTTGCCGCCGGTCCCGTGCAGGTCGAGCTCGCGGGCGAGGGCGTCGAGCCGCTCCACCGCACCCGCATCGGCCGCGAGCGCCATCCGGGCCCGGTCGAGGGTGCGGCTCGCCTGCTTGCGCTCGCCGAGCACGCTGTAGGAGCGCACGAGGCGCAGCCACTCGTCGGCGGTGCCGCCCTTGGCGCTGAGCCGCCGGTCGAGCCCCGCCACCATGCCGCGCACGGCGGCGTCCCGCTCGGCGGCCGGCATCGCCTTGATGGCCGCGACCGCGGCGTCCGTGTCCGCGCGCTCCGCCCCGTCCGGGTTCGCGGAGGCCCGCGTCGCGGCGGCGGGCGGCGCCCGCTCGGTCGCCCTGGCGGCGAGGCCGAGCTCCTTCGCCTGCGCGTCGAGGCGCTCGAGCGCGTGCCCGTCGGCGCCGAGCGCGGAGCGCGCCCGCTCCAGGGCGGCGAGCGCCTTGTCGCGCTCCCCGAGCACGCTGCGCGAGCGCACGAGGCGCAGCCACTCGTCGACGCTGCCGCCCTGCTTCTGCAGACGCTGGTCGAGCCCGTCGACCATGGCGCGGATCGCGGCGTTCGGATCGGCGGACGGCGCGGCGCCCGGCTCGGCGGTCCGGTCGGACGCCCCGGCGGCCTCGGGGACGGGCTCCTTCTTCAGGCGCGCCAGGGTCTCGCGCACGAGCGGCAGCCAGGGGGCGTCCGCGGGCCCGGCCTGCTCCAGGGTCGTGAGTTCGCGGATCGCGCCGTCCGTGTCGCCGGCCTGCTCGGCGGCGCGGGCGAGGTAGAAGCGGGGCTTGGCCGCGCTCGCGTCGAGGCCGGCCGCCCGCGCGAAGATCGCCTTCGCCTCCGGCGAGACGACGCCGTTGCCGGCGGCGACGAGCGCCTCGCCCCATTCGGCGAGGACCTGCGGCGTCTCGCCCTTGAGGCGGCTCAGCGCCTCGTAGGCGTGGGCCGCGTCGTCGAAGCGGCCGAGCCGCATGTAGACCGGGGCGAGCACCGACCAGCCGCGGGCGTCGCCCGGGTCGGTCGCGAGCTTCGCCTCGATCTGGCCGATCGCCCTCATCAGGTCCTGGCTGCCGGCCTGGGCCGCCTGCCGCTCGGCCGCGGTCTGGGCGGGCAGGTCGGGCGAGCCGTAGATCCCGTAGGCGAGGAGCGCCACGAGCGGGATCGTCGAGAGCGCGAAGGCCGAGGCCGCCCGGCGCTGGCGCAGATGCGGCTCGGCGATGCCGGATTCGTCGGCGACCGCCGGGGCGCGGCTCGCGCGCAGGAGGCGCCGGGCAGCCTCGGTGCGGGCGCCCTCCGCCTCCGACGGCGCGATCAGGCCGCGGCCGAGGTCGCGCTCGATCTCGGCGAGCTGGTCCTCGTAGAAGGCGGCCTCGGTGGCCTTCTGCCCGGACTCGGGCACCGGTCCGGCGGCGCGGCGCGACATCGGCCAGAGCAGGGCGAGCACCGCCGCGCCGGTCATGAACGCCAGGATGAACCAGATCGCCGTCATCGGACCCCAAGATCGCCGGCCGGTTCGGCCGGGAAGTTCGCCGGGCCTCTCCGGGCCCGGTCTCCATGTAAATCGGGCCTCGGGCCCGCACGACGCCGCCGTCGGGTGACACGGTGTCACGCGCCGGGAAGGTGTGGCAAGCGCGAGCTCGGCAGGCGGGCCGCGCCCGGCGCCGCGCCTCAGTGATGGGCGACGCCCGCCGGGGCGTCCCCCGGCACTTCGAGGACGGCGCGCAGGCCGCCGAGCGCCGCCTCCTCCAGCCGGAAGCGGCCGCGGTAGAGGGCGGCGAGGTCGGCCACGATGGAGAGCCCGAGCCCCGAGCCGGGCTTCGTCTCGTCGAGGCGCCGGCCGCGCCCGAGAACGGCCTCGCGATCCTCGGGCGGCAGGCCCGGCCCGTCATCCTCGATGGCGACGAGGAGATGGGGATAGCCGTCCTGCGCCACCGCCTCGGCCCGGATCGCCACCCGGCCGGCCGCCCATTTCGAGGCGTTGTCGACGAGGTTGCCCACCATCTCCTCGAAATCCTGGCGCTCGCCCCGGAAGCGCAGGCCCGCCGGCACGCTGACCTCGTAGGCGATGTCCTTGTCGCGGTAGATCTTGCCGAAGGTGCGCACCAGCCCCGCGAGCGCCGGCTCCACCTCCGTCGAGGTGCCGAGCGTGCCCGCGAGCGCGGCCGCCCGCGCCCGGTCGAGGTGGTAGTTCACCTGGTCGCGCATCACCGCGGCCTGCTCGCGGATCTTGAAGGCGAGATCCTCCGGCGCGTCGGCGCCGCCGACCTCGTTGACGATGATCGAGAGCGGCGTCTTGAGGGCGTGGGCGAGGTTGCCGACCTGGGTGCGGGCGCGCTCCAGGATCTCGCGGTTCGTCTCGATGAGGAGGTTCACCTCGCCGGCGACCGGCGCGATGTCGCGTGGATACTCGCCCGTGATCCGGTCCGCCTCGCCCCGCCGGATGGCGCCGAGCGCCGCGCGCATCTGCGCGAGCGGCGCGAGGCCGAAGCGGATCTGCAGGAGGGTGGTGAGCGCTAGGAACAGGCCGAGGAGGCCGAAGGTGACGAAGAGCGAGAAGCGGAAGCGGTCGACGTCGTTGACGATCTCGTCGGCGGGGCCTGCGACCCGGACGGTGTAGCGGCCCTCCTCGCCGAGATCGACGTCGCGCTCGATGATGCGCAGCAGGCGGTCGTCCTGGCCGCGGCCGTAGCCCTGGCGGATCTGCCCGATGCCGGCCTTGCCGTCCGGGTTCGTGGCGGCCTTCAGCGGCACGCCGACCAGCGAGCGCGAGGTGCGCAGATCCCGGGGCTTGGCGTCCGGCCGGCCCACCTGCCAGTACCAGCCGGAGAGCGGCAGGTCGAAGCGGGGATCGCCGAGCGAGAAGGAGCGGCTCTCGGGGTCGCTCGGCGAGACGAGGTCGGTGGCGAGGTTGTTGGCGAAGACGAGGAGCCGGCTGTCGAAGGCCCGCTCGGTGTTCTCCCGGTAGAGGGTCGTCAGGATCCAGGCGGCGATCAGCAGGATCGCGGAGCTCGCCAGCAGCGCCGAGACGGCGAGGCGCACCGCGATGGAGCGGCGGCGCAGGGAGAGGATGTCGAGGAGGGTGTTCATGGGCGGGCTGCGGGGCCGGGCCGCCGTTCGGCCGCCTCCGACCGTTCGGTGTCGGGCTGCCTGCGGTAGCACCCCCCGGCCCGCCCGAGAAGACGGGGCCGTCCCCTCGGCGCTCCGGCGCTCCGGATCGCCCGGCTCAGGTGAACTGCACCCCGATGTCGTGCCCGTCGCGGCGCGTGACTGCGCAGGCGCAGCGGCGCCCGTCCTGGTCGAACGTCAGCGTGAAGCGGTCGGGCAGGGCCGTCTCCTCCCGCAGGTGGAGCTTCGCCCCGCTCGCCGAGAGGTTGCGGATCGTGCAGACCTGCCTCCGCCCGCCGCCGAGGTCGATCGTCGCCGCGAGCAGGACCCGGGTCCGGTGGTCGAGGCGGCGTTCCTCCATGCCGACCGTCCAGTCGTCGAGGCTCATGCTGATGCCCGAGACTCCGTCGGCCGCCCGGCGCATGCTGACGAGGATCTCGCCGGTCGACGCGCTCTGCCGGGCCGTCGAGGCGGCGACCTCGTCCACGTAGGTGCTGATGGTGCCGATGGCCGCGGTGATCGAGCCGAGCTTGGCGGCGACGTCGGACGAGGCGCCCTGCATGCCGGCGATCTCCGTCGAGATCTTGGCCGTCGCGGTCGTGGTCTGCGTCGCGAGGCTCTTCACCTCGGCCGCGACGACCGCGAAGCCGCGCCCCGCGGCGCCCGCGCGCGCGGCCTCGATGGTGGCGTTGAGCGCGAGCAGGTTGATCTGCTCGGCGATGCCGGCGATCAGCTGGACCACGCCGCCCATGGCCTCGGCCGCCTCGCCGAGGCGGAGCGTCGAGGCGTCCGCCTCGTGCGCCTGCCCGTGGATCTCGTCCACCGCCGCCTTGGAGCGCGCCATGCTCCGCGAGATCGACTGGGCGGCGACGTCCATCGCCTCGGCGGCGTCCGTCACGGTCTGGACGTCGTCGAGCGTGCGCTCCGCCGCGTCGATGGCGACCTTGCGCGCCTGCATGCTGCCGGTCACGTCGGTGGCATACTTGACCACCTTGGCGAGCCGCCCGTCGGGATCGAAGACGGGGTTGTAGCTCGCCTGGATCCAGACCGGGCGGCCGCCGCGGCCGAAGCGCTGGAACAGGCCGGCGATGAAGTCGCCCTTGCGCAGGCGCTCCCAGAAGGCCGCGTATTCGGGGGCCTTGGCGTAGTCGGCTCCCACGAACATGCTGTGGTGCTTGCCCAGCACCTCGTCGGCCCGGTAGCCGACGGCCGCCAGGAAGTTCTCGTTCGCGTCGAGGATGCGGCCCTCGGGATCGAACTGGATCACCGCCTGGGAGCGGTTGACGGCGGCGAGCTGCCCGGAGGCGTCGGCGTTGCGCCGCTTGTCGGCGGAGATGTCGGTCGCGTGCTTGACGACCTTGAACACGGTCCCGTCGAGGTCCCGGATCGGGTTGTAGGTCGCCTGCAGCCAGATCTCGCGGCGGTCGCGGCCGAGGCGCTTGTACTCGCCGGCGCCGTACTCGCCGCGACGCAGGGCGGCCCAGAAGGCCGCGTATTCGGGGCTCCTGGCGTAGTCCGGCTCCACGAACATGCTGTGATGCCGCCCCTGGATCTCGTCGAGGCGATAGCCCACCGTGTGGAGGAAGTTCCGGTTGGCCGAGAGGATGTTGCCGTCGAGGTCGAACTGGATCACTGCCTGCGAGAGGCCGATGGCGTCGATCTCGCCGCGGAACGCGGCGTCGAAGCGCTTCTGCTTGGTGATGTCGACGGCGAACTTCACGATGCTCGCCGGGCGGCCGTTCCGGCCGAGGACGGGATTGTAGGTCGCCTGCAGCCAGATCCGCCGCCCGTCCTTTCCGACCCGCTCGTACTCGGCGGACCGGAACCGGCCCTCGCGCAGGTCGCGCCAGAAGGCCTCGTAGGCCGCGCCGGCGGCCTCCTCGGGCAGAACGAACATGCGGTGGTGGCGCCCGCGGATCTCCTCGAGATCGTAGCCGACCAGGGCGAGGAAGTTCCGGTTCGCGTGGGTGATGGTGCCGTCGAGGGCGAACTCGATCGTTCCGAACGAGCGGTCGAGCGCGTCGAGCCACGCCTGCCTGACGGTTGCGTGGTTGGAAAATTTGCCCAGCATGCCGGTGACCGATCCTCGGATGTCGGTCGATTATGGGCAAAAATACTCAAAAATGAATGAACGATACTGTTATTCGCGAATGCTCTGGAGGCTATATCCGCTGAGGCAACGCCGAAGACCGGGGCCGTCCCGCGGCTTCACGGCCTGGCGGCCCTGCCTCGCCCGAGCCCGTCACACCCGCGCGGCCGGCTGATTCGGGTCGACCAAGTAGCCGAGGCCGCGCACGGTCTGGATCAGGTCGACCGCGAGCTTCTTGCGCAGGCGCCCGACGAAGACCTCGATCGTGTTGGAATCCCGGTCGAAATCCTGGTCGTAGAGGTGCTCGGTCAATTCGGCGCGCGAGACCACCCGGCCGGTATGGTGCATCAGGTAGGAGAGCAGCCGGTACTCGTGGCTCGTGAGCTTGACCGGGTTGCCGTCGACGAAGACGCGGCCGGAGCGGGTGTCGAGGGTGACGGGGCCGCAGGTGATCTGGCTGGTGGCGTGGCCGGCCGCGCGCCGCAGCAGGGCGCGCACGCGCGCCATCAGCTCCTCCATGTGGAAGGGCTTCGTCACGTAGTCGTCGGCGCCCGCGTCGAAGCCGTCGACCTTGTCGGACCAGCGGTCGCGGGCCGTCAGGATGATGACGGGGGTCTTCACCCCGGCCCGGCGCCAGCGCTGCAGCACGGTCACGCCGTCGGCCTTGGGCAGGCCCATGTCCAGGATGATCGCGTCGTAGGGCTCGTTCTCGCCGAGATAGCCGCCCTCCTCGCCGTCGAAGGCCTTGTCGGCGACGTAGCCGGCCTCCTCGAGCGCGTTGACCACCTGCCGGTTGATGTCCCGGTCATCCTCGACGACGAGCAGGCGCACCTTGGAACACTCCGTATCTCGCGACGGACCTGCATCCGTCAGTACTGGCCGGCCACCTGGCCGGTCTTGGCATCCACCATCACGTGCACGAAGTGCCCGTCCCGGCGCAAGGCCGTCAGCATGTAGACGAGCCCGTCCTCGTGCCGGCACAGGCTGGCGCGCTGGATGTCGGCCCGGGGAATCACGGTCCGGGCCGCGCGGATCGCCGCGACGGGCTCGATCACCCGCCGCTCCGCCACCGCCTCGCGCAGGTCGGCGGCGGAGAGGCAGTTCTCGCCGCGGGGCGCCGGCGCGCTGTGGACCGGGTTCGCCTGCGGCGCGGTCGCGGTCGTCTCCTCGGCCAGCGTGCCGATCGCCCCCGTGGCGAGGGCCACGACGGTCAGGCAGGCTGCGAGGAGGGCGAGCACGTGGCGCATGGGTGGCGAGTCTCGGTCCCTGGCACTGAATGCGCCCTGAATACCGCCGCGGCCAGCCGCCGCCCGGCTCCGCGCGCCATCGCACGCTCCGCCCTCGGGGCTCGAGTCTCGGCGGCGGCGGGGCGGGGGCGTCCAGGATGTCATCGGCGGTTCGCGTGGGTCCGGCTAGCGATACGATCGAGGCCGGGTCCGGTTCCCGCGGCGAGCCGCGCGAGGCAGGCCCTCAGGGCGGTGCAGAGGACGGCCTGGCTGTCGACGTGGTCGAGCGCGGCCTTGCGCAGCGCCGCCAGGGAACCGTCGAAGCGCGAGCGCGCCGCGCGCAGGCGGCCGATCGCGGCCCGGCGGCGCCGGCGGGCGGCCCCGGGCGGCCAGGCAAGGCCTGAGGGTGGCATCGGCATGGCCCGTTCTCCCGGTCAGGGCCGGCCCTGGCGGTGCAGATCCGCCACGAGCCGCAGGATCTCGTCGAACTTCTCGCGGGCGCGCTCGTCGCTGCGATCGACGCCGCGGGCGATCTCGGCCGCGAGCCGCGCGAGATCCTCGAGCACGCGGGTGCGGCTCTCGAGCGCCGCCGCCACGGCGGCGTTGGTCTGCGAGGCGCGCTCCAGCGCCGTCGCGGTGGCGCCGGTGTCGCCGATGCGGGCCTCGAGCGAGCGCTGGTTGTCGCGGTGGAGGCGCAGGCAGGCGAGGCCGAGCAGCACCGCGACGATCCAGCCCGCGCCCCCTTCCGAGAACAGCAGGCGGGCGGCCTCCAGGGCGATCCTCTCCATCGGCCCGCCCTCCCGCGCGATCGTGGAACCCTAGGAAGCCGGCCCGGTCCGCCCGGCCCGGTCGCGGGCGGCCCTGAGCGCCGGACGCAGGGTGTTGCCGGCATCGGCCGCCGCCTCGAGCGGCAGGCTGCGGAAGACCTTCTCGGCGAGGCCGTCGAGGCCGACCGCCTCCTTCAGGAGCCATCCCGGCGCCTGGTCGGCGGCGCGCTGGACCGCCGCCGCGATGACGGCGGAGCCGAGCGGCACCGTCAGGGTCCGGCCCTTCACGGCGCCCGAGACGGCGTTGAGGCCGTAATCGCCGACATTGCGCACGAGGCGCTCGACGAGGCTCGTGGTGACGAGGAAGCGCAAGGGGCCGGCGACGCGGGCGAGCGCGGCGGTGGCGCCGGCCGCCGCGAGCGGGACGAGGGCCGCGCTCGCGCCCTGGGCGAGCGCGGCGAGGGCATCGCCCCAGGGCAGTTGCACCGCACCGGGATCGGGTGCGGCGGCGAGCGCCCCGGCCGGGGCGAGGAGGCCGACGGCGACCGCCGCGGCGAGGCGGGCGAGCGGGCTCGGCAGGGTCGGGGGGCTGACGCGGGGCATCGGGATCGTCCTGTGCAAGGGTTCGATGGGGCGGTCGGTGCGGGAAGCGGTCAGGCCCGGCCGGCGAGGCGCGCCAGGACGCGCCGCCACAGGCCGGCCAGGAGGCCGGGAGCGGCGGGCTCCGGCGCCCGCGGCGGGACCGCGGGGGGCAGGCCGGAGCCGCGCGGGACCGGCCGGCGCGGGCGGGGCGGCGAGGCGCCCTCCGGCCGCGCGATCGGGCTCGGATCGCCCCGGCGGGCCCGGGGCAGGGCGACGCTGTAGGGAGTACGGAACTGGTCGGCCTCCGCGCCGCGGCGCGGGATCACGGCGGCCGGGCGGTTCCACAGCAGGATCGCGTCGGCGGCGCCCGCCGGATCCCCGGCCCGCAGGCGCCGCAGCACGGTCGAGCGCAGGAAGGCCGCCGGCCCGATGTTGAAGCAGAGGGAGACGAGGGCGTCGAAGGCGTGGTCGGGCAGGCCCGGGGGCACCGCCTCGGTCACGACGCGGGCGTAGCGCGCCACGTCGCGGGCGAAGATCGCGTCGGCCTCCTTCGGGGTGATGGTCAGTCCCGGCGTGACCTGGGGCGGGCCGGCGGCCGAGGTGTGGCCGATCCCGATGGTCCAGATCCCGGCCGAGTCCCGATAGGCGGCGAGGCGCCGACCCTCGCGGGCGACGAGCACGGCCCGTCCGATGGCGCTGAGCTCCATGGGCTGTCTCCGGATGCTTGATGTGGGGTGCGGGCCAAGCGCGGGAACAGGCGCCTCGGCTCGGCCGTTCGCTCACCGGCGTGTGCGCGAACGCCGCGCCGGCCCGCTTCATGGGATGAGTGTCAGATGACGAGGCTCGGCATCTTGGTCGCCGCCGCCGCGGTGCTCGCCGCGTCCGCGCAGCCCGCATCCGCGCGGGGCAACAGCAATTCCGGCAGCGGGCTCTCGCCCTACGCCGCCGAATCCGGCAACGACCGCTCCGCCGGCGTCAACAACGGCAATTACAGGCCGCCGCGCTACAATTACTACCGCCGCGCCTACGGCCCGGACGGACCCTACGCCCGGCCGCCGCGGGGCTATTACGGCTACCCGTACTGAGTCCCGCCCAGGCGTCGAGTCCCGCTCACGCGAGCGCGTGGCCCCAGAAGGCCGTCTCGGCCGCCGCCACGTAGCCGTCCGCCCCGGTGAAGCGGGCGAAGACCTCGACGGCGTCGCCCGCCTGGAGGGCGAGGACCGCGCAGGCGGAGGCGACCGAGATCCCGTCGGCGAGGCCGGTCGCGGCGCCGCGCCCCCGCCCGGCCGCCGCGCCGTTGCGGTGGAAGCGGGCCTGCAGGGCGCTCGGGCTCGCCGAGCCGTTGCGCCGGTAGGCGAGGGCCGCCCCGAACAGGTAGGTGCCGGCCTCCGGCGCGACGAAGCGGCTCGCGCCGGCGAGGAACGCGCCCTGCTCGTTGACCTCGCCGATGTTGAACTGGACCTTGGTCCAGGCATCGGCCGCGACGTAATTGTCGAAATTGGTCGCGGCCGCGAAGCGCGCGAGGTTCGAGAGCCGCAGCCAGCGCGCCCCGTCGTAGCCCCGGAAGGCGGTCGCGGTGCTGTCGAACACGATCTGGCCGGCGCCGAGGCCCCGGCCCGGCACCCCGGCGCGCGGCTGCAACTCGAGGGCGCCGTTGGCCCGCACCTTCAGGGCCGAGCGCCGCACCGTGCCGCCGAGATCGGTCGTCTGGACGTCGAGGGCGGTGCCCTGGGCGCCGGCGGAGAAGTCCTCCTCGGCCACGCCCTGCAGGGTGACCATCTCGGCCGAGTAGGCGCCGCCCGCGTGGTAGCCCCGGCCGAGCAGCGCGAAGAAGCGGTCGCCCGCGCGGATCGCGGCCGGCGCGGCCGGCGTGCCACGCCCGACGCGCGCGCTGATCGCCGCCACGGGGGCACCCGCCTCCTGCACGCAGTCGAGCTGGATCAGGGCCGCGCCCGTGGCCGTGCCGACCGTGACGGGCGCGCCCGGCGGGGCGGCGCCCGGCGCCGCCGCCGTGCCGTAGCCCACGAAGCCGGTGGCCGGGTCGGCCCGCCAGGCGCCCGCCCAGGCGACGCCGTCCGCCGAGACCCGCGCCGCGAGGCCGTCGTCGCCCGAGAGCCCGATCTCGGCCCGGCCCGAGAAGCCGGTCTGCAGCAGGAGCGAGAGCACGTTGCCGGGCGCCTGCCTGTTGAGCGCGACGCGCAGGTCGCCGCTGCCGCCCTCGCCCGTGCCCCGGGCGGTCCACAGGGCCTTGTTGAGCTTGGCCGCGAAGGGGTTGGCCGCGTCCGCCACCGTGCCGATGCCGAGCCGCGCGAGATTCTGGAAGGCCGTCAGGCTCGCCCGGAAGCTCGTCCAGGCGCGGCCGTCGAACAGGTAGAGGTCGGCCTCGTCGATCAGGTAGGCGAGCCAGCCGGGCCGCGGCTCCGCCCCGGCCCAGACCCCGTCCGCGAAGCACACGACCTGCCCCGTGAGCCCGGC
Organism: Methylobacterium nigriterrae; assembly: GCF_037106235.1. Taxonomy (NCBI): domain Bacteria; kingdom Pseudomonadati; phylum Pseudomonadota; class Alphaproteobacteria; order Hyphomicrobiales; family Methylobacteriaceae; genus Methylobacterium; species Methylobacterium nigriterrae. The sequence goes on from NZ_JBAWTG010000014.1 coordinate 36,535, forward strand.
CCAGGCCCCGGTCGGGTTCGCCGACGCCACGAGGTAGCGGTCGCCCTCCTGCGGGTTCGGGGGCGGGGCGGCGAGATCCTTGTCGAGGCAGGCGAGCTGCACCAGCGCGTCGAGGAGTGCGAGCGCCTCGTTGTGGGTGACGTGCTTCTGCGCCTGCCCCGCCGCGATCAGCGGCAGCGCGAGGTTGCGGGTGGTCTCGGGCATGGCGGGGCTCCGGGAGGCCGTGGGTGGGAGCGGGTGCGGTGGGGAAACGGATCCGGCGGCGTCTCACCCCGCCCGCACCGGCAGCCGGGCCCGGCGGGAGGGCCCGCGTCCCGCCACGGTGCCGACCTGCGCCACCGCGACCGTGAGAGCGCTCTGGGGCGTCCCGAAATCCGCGACCTCGGCGGCGGCCGCGTAGAGCAGGCTCGGGGCGGAGGCCGTCAGCGCGCGCAGGAGCCGGCCGTCGCCCGCGAAGAGATCGACCGCGTAGGCCTCCGGCTCGTCGAGCGGCACATCCACGGGCTCCCAGGCATCGCCGGCGCGCCGTGCCCGGCGGGTCCAGCTCAGGCGGATGCCCTGGGGCCCGCGCCGCGCCCGCAGGTGCACGGGGCTCAGGGGGGTGAGCGCGACGAGGCCGGCGCTCGCGGAGATCTCCGTGAAGAGCGGGTCGGCCGGGTCGCGGCCGGCCGGCCCGATCCGGTAGCGGAAGGCGCGGCCGACCTCGTCCAGGCGCTCGACGAGCGGCACCACCGCGCGGTCGTCGAGGCGCACGATCAGGCTGCCCGCCGGCGCGGCCCGGCCGGCCGCGGCCTCGCTGCCGGCAAGCCCCCGCAGGAGCCGGGTCAGGCGCCAGGTGCCCGCCCCCGCCATCTCGGCGCCCGCCGCCGACAGGATCTCCACCGTGCCGTCCGGCGCGCGGACCGCGAAGAGGTTGCCGCCGGCGAGCGCCGCCGCCTCCCCGACGGCGCCGAGCGCGCCGTCGTTGCGCAGGCGCACCTCGAGCCGGGCGGCGCGGTCGAAGCGCCAGAGCGGGCCGGGCGGCAGCGCCGTCAGGGTCTCGCCGAGGCAGGCCGGATAGTCGACGAGCCGGTCGAGCGCGAGCGGCGCGCCGGGCCCGTCCGCGCGCCAGACCGCGACGTCGCCGGGCCAGGGCTCGGCCGCGACCGCGAGGTATTGCAGCGGCGTCGGCTCGCCCCGGTCCACGGGCAGGTCGAGGGCGAGCGCGAAGGGAGGCCCGGGAAAGGCCGAGAGGGCGGGCCGGGCCGGCACGGCCGGAAGCCCGCGGCGCGCCGGCGCGCGGCCGTGAAGGGGCACCGCCTGCGTCTCGACCCGCCGCCCGGCCGGGCTGTCGGCGATGCGCGCGATCCGGTGCAGGCCGGCATCGGCCGGCAGCGCCAGAAGGTCGCCCGGCTCGAGGTCGACCCGGCGGGGGCTCAGCGTGAAGCTCGCGCCGTCCCGCCCCGCGATCGCGCCGTCGAGGCGCGCTTCCGCCAGAGCCTCGGCGGTCTCGCGGCGGGTCACGATCGCGGCCTCGACCCGGGCCTCGCGCCGGCGCGCCCCGGCCGGCCGGATCGCGGCGGCGCTCGCCCGGCGGTATTCCGGGCTCTCCGAATCCGTGAAGCCGATCTCGAGGCTGCGCGGCAGGGCGCTCTCCTCCGCGCGCACGAGGCTCAAGGGGGCCTCGTCGGGCCGGCGGCGCACGAGGTCGGCCTCGGCGATCGGCTCGGGCGCGTCGCGGCCGGGGCCGCGGAAGCGCAGCGTGCCCGCCACCGCGGAAACCGAGAGCCCGTAGGCCTGCGCGAGCGGCTCCAGCGCGGCGCGGGCGGAGAGGGGGCGGTCGATGACGTAGCCGTCGAGATAGGCCGAGGCCTCGATCCGGGCGGGGGCCGCGATGCCGAGGTCGCAGAGGATCGCGGCGATCAGCCTGTCGAGGTCGAGCCCCTCGATCCGCCCGGTAATCCAGTGGCCGAGCCGCCAGTTCCCGGCATCGGCCCAGACCGTGTCGTAGTCGGGGAAGGCGGGGAAGGGCCGCGCATCCCAGCACCAGACGAAGATCGCGTCCGGCGCCACCATCGGCCCGCCATAGACCGGCGAGACCGGGTTGCGGACGGGATCGTGGCCCGCCGCCTCCGGGTCGAAGCGCGACAGGATCGCCTCGAGGCCGCGCAGCTGGATCAGCTCGTCGCGGGCGCCGCGCGAGAAGGGAGGCGCGGCGTTCTCGGAGGATTTCGGGTCGGGGAAGACGTTCGGGCCGTTCGTGCCCTTGTCCACGGCCGGCACCCCGATCTCGGTGAGCCAGATCGGCTTCCCGAAGGGCTGCCAGGCCGTCGCGCGGGTCTCGACGCCGCCGTCGCGCTCCACGTGCCGGTTCGACCACCAGCCGACGAGGTCCTTCGGCCGGTAGATCCAGGGCTTGCCGTAGGCGCCGTCCGTGATGGGCTCGCGCGCCTGCGTGCGGCGGTCGGCCTCGGAGGCGTAGAACCAGTCGAAGGCCTCGCCGGCGGCGAGCCGGTCCGTCAGGTAGGCGCGGTCGTAGATCTCGCGCGCCAGCCCGAGATCGGCGTGGTCGGGCGCGTCGCGCCAATCCGTGACCGGCGGGTAGTAGTCGATGCCGACGGCGTCGATCGCCGGGTCGGCGAAGAGGTCGTCGAGGGGGAAGCGGATGGTGGCGCCGCCGTCGCGGACATGGGCGCCGTACTCGGTCCAGTCTGCGGCGTAGACGAGCTTGACGCTCGGGCCGAGCCGCTCCCGCACCGCGCGGGCGAGCCGGGCCAGCGCCGCGACCGCCGGGTAGCGCCCGCCCTCGTCCCGCACGCGGGTGAGACCGATCAGCTCGCTGCCGACGATGAAGCCCGCCAGCGGAACGCCCGCCGCCGCCCAGCCGGCCGCGAGATCGGCGTAGTGCAGGACCATGCGGGCGAAGCCGAGCGGTCCCTCGAAGAAGGCGGCGACCTGCTCCCGGGCCGCCGCGCTGCCGTCTGGGCTGCCGGGCATGCCGGGGGCCGGGGAGCAGGTGATGCGCCCGCGCCAGGGATAGGGCGGCTGGCCGGGTGCCGCGGGGTCGCGCGGGTCGGGCAGGGCGTTGCCGTGGGGCACGTCCATCATCACGAAGGGATAGAGCACGACCTTGAGGCCGCGCCGGTGGAGGTCGGCGACGAGGCGGAAGAGGCCGGCGTCGGAGGGCGTGCCGCCATAGGCCGGGCCGCCGCCCGGCGCCCGCGAGACCACGCCCGCATGCGCCCGGTCGAGGCCCGCCACGGACCAGACGTCGCCGCGGGTCGCCTTGCCGGCCTGGTCGACCTTCGGCGCCACCGTGCAGCGGCCGGCCCGCAGGTCGTCGCCGAACCAGGACGCCACGACGGAGACCTGGGCCAGCCGCGGGCAGAGCGCCTGCAGCGCGTCGAGGGAGGCGACGACGTCGGTGGCGCGCTGGAGCTGGAAGCGGTTCGCGGGCCGGCTCAGGCCGAAGCCCGCATCCTCGGTGACGAGGTCGGGGTCGAGGCCGAACTCGTTGGCGCCCGGGATGAGATCCACGGCCCGGATCATGCCGGCAAGCCCCGCCACCGGCCGCACCACCTCGAAGGCGAACTGGGGCACCCGGTTGCCGAAATCGGCGAGCGGCAGGCGCTCGAACACCACGTAGGCGAGGCCCCGGTAGGCCGGCGCCCGGTCGGCCCCCTCCTTGGCGACGATGAGGGGGTCGGGCTCCTGGTCCGGCCCGCCGGCATGGACCCGGTGCGTCAGCGCGGTGAGGTCGACCTCGCGCCCGTCCGCCCAGACGCGCCGCACGAAGGCGATCTCGCCCTCGCACAGGCCGATCGCGAGGTTCGCGTAGTAGGCGTAGGCCGTCCGCACGGTCTTCTGGCCGCCGCCGCCCTTGGCGCCGGTCGAGGCGCGCTCGACCGAGGTGTTGGCGACCTCGAGCGGTCGCGTCGCCCAGATCAGGGTGCCGCCTATCCGGGCCCGCCCGTAGACCCGCGGGATCGGGTCGCCCTCGGTGGAGGTCAGGCCGGCCACGTCGGCGAGCCGCGGCCCCTCGACGAAGCGCGCGGGCGTCCGGCCGCCGAGCAGCGCGCCGTCGGCGAGCGAGCCGGCGACGGCGCCGGCCGCCCGCCCGATCAGTCCGCCGACGGGGCCGCCGAGCGCCGTGCCGGCCGCAGCCCCCGCCGTCGACAGGATCAGGGTGGCCATGGCGGGCTCCGGGCGTTGCGGTGCAGTGCGGAAGGCAGGCGGGCTCACCCGTCCGGCGGCGCCGTCCCGGGGAACCGGAACGCGTGCGCGAGGTGGCGGCGCCACCAGGGCGTCAGCGCCACCTCGGTCACCGCGGCCCCGTCATGGGCGTGGATCATCCGGGCCGCGCCCGTCGCGATGGCGCAGTGGCGGGCCGGCAGGTGGGCCCGGAAGGCGAAGAGCAGGACATCGCCCGGCCCCGGCTCGTAGCGGGTGAGCGCGGTCTCGACGGGCACGAGGTTGCGCCGGGCGGCCTCCGCCAGCGGGTCGCTGCCCGGCGGCGCCGACTCGGCCCAGGAGGCGGAGTAGGGCGGGGCGGCCTCGGGCTCGGGCCCGAGGAGACCGCGCCAGACGCCCCGGACCAGGCCGAGGCAGTCGCAGCCGACCCCCTTCAGCGAGGCCTGGTGCCGGTAGGGCGTGCCGAGCCAGCCCCGCGCCTCGGCCACGATCTCGTCCGGGCCGATCCCGCGCCGCGCCATGGCATGACCCTCCTTCAATGATCCTCAGGCGGTCCCTGAGCGGAACAGGCTGCCGCCGTCGAGGCCGGGGCCGGAGCCCGGGGCCTGGCGCAGCACGAAGTCGTTGCCCGGCAGGTGCGGGAAGCCCTGGTAGTTCGCGGCGTTGGCGAAGGTGCCCGCGCAGGTGGCGAGCCGCTTGTCGCAGCCCGCGCTCAGCGCGAAGGCGTCGCCGGGCACCGCGGGCCGCGGGGGCGCCTCCCAGAGTTCGAGGAGGTCGCCGGCCTGCGCCCGCACGTCCATCGCCAGCCCGGCATTGGCCCCCGTCGTCCAGGCGAGCCGCCCGCCCGTGAAGAGCCCGTCCGCGAAGGCGCCCGCGAGCGCCACCGCCAGCGTCCCGGGCCCCGGCAGCCCCGCGACCGTTCCGGCGGTGCGGAAGCCGGCGAGGTCGACGCGGCAGCGCGCGTCCCCGAGATCCGCCCCGCAGGTCGCCCGGTAGCTGCGCCCGCGCTCCTCGTCGAGCCGGTCCATCAGCCCGCGCAGCTCCGCCACGAAGGCGTTGCCGGCGCGGCGGATCTCCCCGATCGTGCCGAGGTCGAGGAGGAGGCGCGCCTCCGGCTCCGACCAGTCGACGAGCCAGGTCTCGACGGCGGCGCCGTCGTAGAGGCCGCCCGCCACGTCCGCCTCGGTGAGGCCGAGGGCGGAGAGCGCGCCGGCCACCTCCCCGCCCGAGACCGCGAAGCCGAGCTCCGCGCTCGCCTCGGCGGCCTCGAGTCCGGTCCGGGCCGCGTAGGTGAGGCCCGCGATCCGGAGGTCGCGGTCGTGGTCGGTGAAGCCGAGAGCGAGGCCGTCGCGGCGCCGCAGCGACCAGCAATGGCAGAGCGTCGTGGCGCCGCCGCCCAGGCGCGCCGCGAGAGCGGGAGGCAGGTCGCGCATCGGGTCTCCTCCCGCGCTCTGGGCACGATCTCGACGAGCGGCACGCGCGGGATCTCGCCCGCCGCGAAGGCCTCGAGGTTCACGGTCAGCTCGTCGGTGTCGAAGCGGACGGGCACGTCGAACGCGAACCCGGCCGTCACGAACGCGCCGGGCGGCGGGGCCGCGGCGAGCGTCACGAGCCCGGTGGCGGCCTCGCAGGCGAACTCGGCCCGCGCGAGTTCCCGGCCCGCCACCGCGACCCGCACGGTCTCGGCCACGGGCTTGGCGATGGCGCGGCGGTAGGGCGCCGGGCCGCCGCCGCCGTAGATCTTGGCGAGGGCGAAGGCCCGCGCGGCGCCGTCGCCCGTGCCGAGCGGCTGGTCCGTCGGCGCGATCACGCGCCCGGGCGGGCCCGAGCGGAAATCGACCCGGTCGCGGTAGCGGAAGCCGTAGAGGCGCCCGCGCCGTTCCTCGAAAAAGCTCACGACCGCGTGCAGCGCGTCGAGGGTCCGGATGCCGAAGCCGGCATCGTAGCGGCGGCGGGAATCCGCCCAGCGGCTGTTTCGGTGCTCGCGGCCCGAGGCCAGCGTCACGATCTCGGTGAGCCGGCTCGGGCCGCCGCTGCCGCGCAGGCTGACGTCGAGGGGGAAGCGGACCTCGTGGAAGTCGGCGGGCATCGGGGCAGCTCCGGGGTTCAGAGCGCGCGCTGGCCGCGGGCGACGGCGCGGGCGAGGGCGGCGGCGACCTGCGCCTCGGAGCGGCGGAATCCCGCGACGTCCGGCGTCGCGATGTTGACCGTGACGGCGACCGGCCGTCCGGCGGCGCCCGCCGCCACGCCGAGGCGCCCGTCGCTGCCGCGCCGCAGCGGCAGGATCGCCTCGGGCCCGGCCTCGCCCATCAGGCCGGCGCCCCCGCGCATCGGGAAGTAGGTGGGCGCCGCCACGATCCCGCCCTCCGCGAAGGGCCGCACCCGGCCGGACGCGATCACGCCGCCCCGCGCGAAGCTGCTCTCGCCGCCGAGCGAGGGCGTGCTCAGCAATCCGTTGACGAGGCTCGCGATGCCCTGCTTCACCGGGCTCAGCGCCGCCTTCACGGCGAGGCCGGACAGGCGCGTGGCGAGCGAGCCGAGCACGCTGTCGAGCTGGCGCCCGGCCCCGAGATTGCGGGCCAGCGCCGAGGACAGGCTCTGGCCGAAGCGCTGGGCGAGCCGGTCGAGGGTATCGAGCTGCTTGATGCGCGCCGCGTTGGCGCGGTCGAGATCGTCGGCCATGGTCGGATCTTGCCTGTGTGCGAGCTGCGGGGACGTGCGGCCCGACCCAGCCGCGGGTGGCCGGATCGAGCGCAGGTCCCCTCTCCCGTGCGGGAGAGGGACAGGGTGAGGGTTCAGGTTCATCCGGAGAGGTCGCACCCCTCACCCGGTCCGCTTTCGCGGACTCGACCTCTCCCGCACGGGAGAGGTGATGAGGTCGGCGCCGCGTCACCTGTCCGGAAAGTCCGCGATGAGCCGGGCGAGGTCGCCGCGCCCCATCGCGCCCTCCCGCGGAAGCCCCGCCGCCCAGGCGAGCTCGCGGGGCGTCGCGCGCCAGAAATCCTGCGGGCGCCAGCGCAGGCCATGGAGGCCGAGCCTCAGCGCGTCGTCCCACGGGAAGGCGGGGATTGCTCCCCGGGCGCCCCGTCCCGTGGCGGGGTAGGGTCCGGTTCGGCCTCCCCGAAGGCGGCGACGAGGACGGCGCCGAGCGCCTCCGCCACCGGCTCGAGGGCGCCGGCGAGCGGCAGCCTCGCCACCGCCGCGTCGTCGAGGTCGTGGCCGCCGCCCCGCAGGGTCGCGCCCAGGATCGCGATCAGGTCGCGGCTCGCCAGCCGCCCCGCCGCGAAGCGCGCGGCGAGCCCCGCGAGGTCCGGCGCGTCGAAGGCCGCCTCCAGCTCGGCGAGCGCCCCGAGCGTCAGGCAGAGGGTGTAGCGGCTGCCGCCGAGATCGAGCGGCACCTCGCCGCGCCTGCTGTTCGCCATGGGGCGGCTCCTCACGAGGCCGTGAAGGCCAGCGCCCCGGCCGAGTCGAGCGCCATGTCGAAGGTCACCTCGCCGGAATGGTCGCCGCGATATTCGAGGCTGGTGATCTGGAACGGGCCCTCGATCGTGCCGAAGGCCGGAACCACGATCTGGAAGGTCTCGATCGCCCCGTCGAAGAAGAGCTGGCGCAGGCGCAGGTCCGAGGCCTCGTCGCGGAACACGCCGGAGCCCGAGATCGCGGCGCGCCGCACCCCGGCGCCCGCCAGCAGCTCGCGCCAGCGCCCGGCGGAATCGGCGTTGGTGACGTCGACGGTCTCGGCGTTGAAGGCGATCTGGCGGGCGCGCAGGCCCGCCACCGCCGTGAAGCCGCCGGCGCCGGTGCCGGCCCTGATGAGGAGGTCCTTGCCTTTCTGGGCGGTCATGGCGGGCTCCGCTGGGTTCAGGCCGCCTCCGTGACGGCCTCGAGGGTGAGGGTGGCGCGGGCCTCGCCGCTGCGCGCGTCGCGGGTCACCGCGAGGGCCGCGACGCGAAGCGTCACGAGGGCGTGGCCCGTGAGCGCGAGGTCGGACCCGGCGAGAAGCGCGGCGATGCGGTCGGCCGCGTCGACCGCGGTGCGGGCGGAGCCGGGCCGGGCGAAGACCACGAGGGCGAGCGTGTGGGCGTGCCGCTCGGCGCCGTCGACCGAGGCGTCGCGGATCTCCGCGTCCCCGAACAGCGCGTAGACGGGCAGCGACCCGCGCGGCGGCTCGTCGTAGAGGCGCGCGCTCCCGCCCATCACGCGGGCGAGCGCGGGATCCGCGGCGAGCCGCGCCAGAATCGCGGCCCGCATGGCCAAGAGCGGCGAGGGCGGCGGCGAGGACGGCGAAGGCGGCGGCGAGGTCGGCGCCTGGGGCGAGGTCGGCGGGCTCACGCGGCGGCCTCCATCTCCTCGACCCGGCAGACGAGGTCGCGGCCGCGCGGGCCCAGCTCCTCGACGCTCCGGATCAGGAAGCGGCGCGGCCCGGCCGCGAGCCGCATGTCGGGCGCGAGACCGGGCCTGGCCCGCAGGGTGATCCTGTGGCTGGCGACGCTCTCGGCGCGCCCGCCGCGCAGGCGTTCCCCCGCGCCGAGCGGCTCGATCGCCCCCCAGAGGAGCGGCCCCGCCACGTAGCGCCGGTAGGTGCCGCCGAACCCGTCCGGCTCGTCGACCGGGCGTTCGAGCACGAACCGCCGTCGCCGCGCCCCGATCGGGGGACGGGCCTGTGCCGCCGCGTTGGTCATGGGATCGATCCTGGCTTGGGCGGGCGGCATTCCGGTCGCGCCGGCGCGGCCGCTCACAGGTGCAGGCGCCGGAAGGGGGCGGCGAGCGCGGCGACGTCGGGCGGCACTGCTCCGCCCGGCTCGTCGCCGCGATGCTCGAACCAGCCCGCGGCGAGGCGCCGGATGGCGAGGCCGAGCGGCTCGGGCAGAGCTGGCCCGTCTCCGCCGAAGCCGGCCGCGACCTCGACGATCGCCCGGTGCCCATCAAGGCGGGGGACGGCCGGGTCGACCAGGAGACAGGGTGCCTCGAAAGCGTCCCCGCCGAGCCGCACGAGGCCGGGCGCGAGCTCTTCGAGCGCGCCGTCCGGTCCCGCGAGGCCGGCGCGCAAGAGGGCGGTGACAGGGCAGAGGGGCAGGGGAAGCCGGCCGCCCGGCGGCCAGGCCGCGAGCGTCAGCCGGAAGCGGCCGGGCACGAGGATGCGGCGTGTCTCCCGCTCCAGGGCGGCGCGGGCCGCGGCGACGAGCGCGGCCAGCAGCGCGTCCTCGGCGCCGCCGTCGTCGGGATCGAGGCGCAGGTAGGCGCGCATCTCGGCAAGGCTCACCGGCTCGACGCCCGGCGCCTCCACGCGTATCGGGCTCGCGATAGGGTTCGTTGCCGGATTCATGGCGGGATTCATGGCGGGCCTCCGGGCGCGCGGGGAGGGACAAGGGATGCTGCTGACTCGTGCCGGCCGGGCCCGGTCTCCCGGCCGGGCCTTGTCTCCCGGCCGGGCCTGGTCTCTTGGCGGGGCCTCGTCTCTTGGCCGGGCCTGCCGCGCGGCCGCGGCGGCCCTGTCGCTCGCGGGCGGGGCCGGGCCGGCCGCGGCCGTGATCGGGGGCCGCGAGGCGCCCGAGGGGGCGAGCGCCAGCGTGATGGTGCTGTCCTCGAATGGCGGGGTCTGCAGCGCCGTGGTGCTGGCGCCCGACACGGTCCTCACCGCCGGCCATTGCGCGGCCGGCCCGGCCGAGCACCGGGTGCATTTCCGGGACGAGGCCGGGCAGCCGGTGCTCGTCGCGCTCGCGGCCCGCGCGGTGCATCCGGGCTACGACGCGGGCGCCATCGCGGGGCGGCGGCGCTCGATCGACCTCGCGCTCCTGCGCACCGCGACGCCGCTGCCGCCGCGCTTTGCCGCCGCGACCCTGAGCGCGGCGATGCCGCGGGCCGGCGAGAGCCTGACGCTCTCGGGCTACGGCGCGGCGCGGCCGGGCGAGGCGCGCTCCACCGGCACCTTCCGGTCCGTCGCGCTTCCCGTGGTCGAGCCGTACGGCCCGAGCCGCATCCTGGTCTGGCTCAAGCCGGGATCGGGCCGGGCCGGCGCCTGCCAGGGCGATTCCGGCGGCCCGATCGCGACGGCCTCCGGCGCCGTGCTGGCGGTCTCCGCCTGGGTCGGCGGGGGCGCCTGCGGGGCGGTCTCGCAGGGCGTGCTCGTCGGGCCGCAGCGGGACTGGCTCGACCGCACGCTCGCTGCCTGGGGCCGCGGCGCCAGCTGGGAGTAGCCCCGAATCTCGGTAGACAGCCCTGTGGACGGGCTGTGGCCTTCTGCCCGCCGCGCCGGTGGGAACCAGAGCTTGGCCGGTCGATTGGCTTACGTTACGCTTCTCGGGCCTTGGCCCCGGCGCACGGCCGGATGCGGGAGAGACAGATGCTGGTGAGCCCCCTCCGCAAGGCGTTCCTCGGTGCGTTCTCGGGTGTGCTCGCGGGTGCCGCCTTGCTGCCATCGCCGGCGCGGGCCGTGATCCAGGGGGAGGTCTCGCGGGACCCGAACGGCCTGCGCGCCTCGGTCGTCCGCATCGAGAGCACGCAGGGCGAGATCTGCTCCGGCACCCTGATCGGCCCCGACCTCGTGCTCACCGCCGCCCATTGCGTGATGCACCGGGCGGGCTACAGCGTCGTGGTGGTCGACCGCCAGTTCCGCCCGCGCCGCGTCGGCGCGGCGGCCGCCTCGATGCATCCCGACTTCGTGCCCGGCACCACGCCGGAGGACCAGCCCGGCGTCGACCTCGCGCTGATCAAGCTCTCCGAGCCTCTCGGCGCCGACTTCCTCCCCCTCGACCCGCGCGGCGGCGGCTCCATCGCCACGGGCGAGAGCGTCGACATCGCGGGCTTCGGCGTCGTGGCCGAGAACCGGCGCAACACCGCCCGCACCCTGCGCCAGGCGCACCTCGTCTCGATCGGCTCGCTGCAGGTGGCCAACCGCGTCACCGTGGTGACCGACCGGCGGCGGATGGCCGAGACGGCGGGCGCCGGGGCGTGCCTCGGGGATTCCGGCGGCCCGATCCTGCGCGGCGGCCCCGGCGGCTACCAGATCGTCGGCGTGGTGAGCTGGTCGAGCGGCGCCATGCAGCAGAACACCCGCATGCGCACCGCCTGCGGCGGCTTCACCGCGGTGACGCCGATCGGCGAGCACGCGGGCTGGATCGCCTCGCGCGCCGCCGAGCTCGCCCGCCTGCAGGTGAGCGAGGCCCCGCGCGAGCGCGCCGGCCGCGCCGACTGGATGGCCCGGCCGGCCCGGCGCCGGTAGGGCGGACGCCGCCCCGGCCGCGCTCAGGCGAACTTCAGGAGCTTGATCGCCTCGTGGTCCTGCACGCCGCCGCCGACGCGCTTGGTCGTGTAGAACAGCACGTAGGGCTTGGCGGAGTAGGGGTCGCGCAACACGCGCAGGCCGGTGCGGTCGACCACGAGGTAGCCGCGGCGGAAATCGCCGAAGGCCAGCGAGAGGCTGCCGGCGGCCGGGTCGGGCATCGCCTCGGCCTCGGTCACGGGGAAGCCGAGCAGCGTCGCGGCCCGGTCGGCGGCGGCGGGCGGCTGCCACAGGTAGTTGCCGTCCGCGTCCTTGAACTTGCGGATCGCGCTCTGCACACGCCGGTTCATCACGAAGCCCGCGTTCTGGCGGTAGCCGGCGCGCAGCCCGTAGACGAGGTCGAACAGGACGTCGACCGGGTTCGCGGCCGGGAAGGCGCCGGCCGCGCCGGTTGCCACGAAGCCGATCTTGCCCGGCACCCAGGCCGCGTTCGCCACGGTGTCGTAGCTCAGGAAGCCGCGCGGGCGGCTGACCCCGTTGCCGGTCACGAAGGCCGCGCCCTCCTGCTCGGCGAAGGCCGTCTCGACCTCGTCGGCGAGCCAGGCGTCGATGTCGACCACGGCGTCGTCGAGAAGCGTCTGGGTCGCGGCCGGCATGGCGTAGAGCTCGATCGCCGGGAAGGCGAGCTCCGAGAGGACGGGCGCGTCGGTCTGGGGCCGGGGCGCCGTCTCGGCCACCCAGCCGGCCTGGGCGGCGCCCGTCGAGACGGCTCGCTTGTACTGGCCGCCCGAGATCGCCCGCACGCTGGCGACGGCGCGGATCGGCGAGAGGGCGGCCAGTCGCCGCAGCACCTCGCGCTCGATCGTCGGCGGCACGAGGTAGCCGCCGTCGGGGCCCGAGCCCGCCGAGAGGGCCTTCTCCTCGAGCCGCTTCAGCCGGGCGCTCTCGCCGGCCCGGACATAGAGGTCGAAGGCCGCCTTGTGCTCGGCGCCGAGCCCGTCGCGGCCCACGGCTTCCGGCCCGGCGAGCGGCGGCCGGGCCCGCTCCAGGCTGAGCCGGTCGAGCCGGGTGCGGGCGGCGTCGAGGGCCGCGTCGATGCGGGCGAGCTTCTCCTCCGTCACGACGTCGCCCGAGAGGCGCCCCTCGATCCCGGCGATGCGGCTGTCGTTCGTCTCCTTGAAGGCCTCGAAGGCGGTGGCGAGCTCGGCGAGCGCTGCCTTCACCTCGGTGGGGGATTCGCGGCCGGTGCCGGCCTTGTTCTCGAGGGCGGTGGCGGATCCGGTCTCGGTGGCGTGCTGACGCGTCATGGGGGCCTCTCGGCTGGGGGTGGGGATCAGGCCCGCGCAGCCGGGCGCAGCTTCGGCGCGGGGCGCGGGAGGGGGGCGCAGCGGCGGCGCGGCGCGAGGCGCCGGGCGAGCGAGCGGATCTCGGCCGCGAGCGGGACGGCGCCCGCATCGGCGCGGGCGCCGGGCTGCAGCGGGAAGGTGACGAGGGAGATCTCCCAGAGGTCGACCGCCTGGAGGTGGCGGTAGCCCGCCCGGTCGGGGCTCGCCCGCACGGTCCGGAAACCGATCGAGAGCCCGTCGAGGCCGCCCTCGCGCATCAGCGCGTCGACCTCGCGGGCGCGCTGCACGGCGAGGTTGAGCCGGCCCTCGACGCGGAGGCCGCGCGCGTCCTCGTCGAGCGAGAGCCAGCGGCCGATCGGCTCGGCCGGGTCGTGCTGCCAGAGCAGGCGTACGCCCCCCGCGCCCCGCCGCCGCAGAGACTCCGCGAAGGCGCCGCGCGCCACCACGTCGCGGCCGAGATCGGGCACGCCGAACAGGCTGGCATAGCCGGTGAAGTGGCCGTCCATGGCGGGCTCCTCGAGCGTGGGACCGGGCCGCCGGGGCGAGCGGCCCGGACAATCATGCGAGATCCTGATCCCGGCGCCGCGCAGGCTCGTGAGCCCGCCGCCGCCGCGACGCGGCGGCCTCAGGGCTCGTAGCCGACCGCCGCCCGCTTCTCGGCCGGGCTCAGGAAGTCCGCCCCCTGCACCCGGCGCCAGAGGGATTCGCGCTCCGGCGCCAGCGCCTCGATCGCGTCGAGGTCGGGCTCCAGGCTCGCCGGGCCGAAGGCCGGCTCCAGCCAGTGGGCGATGGAATCACCGGTGCGGCGCACCAGCGGGATGACCGTCTGGCGGTAGAAGGCGCGGTTGGCCTCGGCGTAGTTGGCGTGGGTGTTGTCGCCTTGCAGGCCGAGCAGCAGCGGCGGCACCCCGAAGGCGAGCGCGATCTCGCGGGCGGCGGCCGCCCTCGCCTCGACGAAGTCCATCTCCTTCGGCGAGAGCGCGAGCGGCTTCCAGTCGAGCCCGCCCTCGAGCAGCAGCGGGCGCCCGGCATTGCCGGCGCCCTGGTAGTTCGCCTCGAGCTCGCCCTTCAGCCGGGCGAATTGCGGCTCGCTCAGCGCCGCGCCCGCGAAGACGAGGGCGCCGGAGGGGCGCGCCGCGTTGTCGAGGAGCGCCTTGTTCCAGGCGCCGGCCGCGTTGTGGATGTCGAGGGCGGCCGCCGCCGCCTCCATGGGCGAGAGGCCGTAATGGTCGTCAAGCGGGTGGAACAGGCTCAGATGCAGGATCGGCGGCACGCCCTCGCGGGTCTGGTCGTAGCGGAGCGTGCGCCCGCCGACGCCGTACTCGTAGGCCGCCGGCCAGCCGTCCTCACCCGCCACCACCCGCATCCGATCGGGCCGCAGGCCGTAGAGCGCGCGCGGGCGCCCGTCGAGGCCGACCGCCTCGAGATAGGCGTTGCCCGAGACCATCAGGTGCCCGTAGAGCGCCTCCATCAGCCGCGCCCCGCCCTCGCGGGGGTTGGGGCGGGCGAGCAAAGCGGCGAGCGGGCGCGCGGCCTCGGCACCCGGCCCCGTCAGGATCAGCGGCAGCGCGGCGGCGGCCTCCGCCACGAGCCGCACGGCGCGGTGCACCACCGCGTTGCGCTGGAAGCCCTCGCGGGCGAGCGCGGTGCCGTCCCGCGGCGTCCACACGGCCCGGCCCTCGGAATAGAGGGCGAAGCTCGGGCCTGTGAGGGGGGGCGCGAGCGGAGCGGCCTTGGCAGCCGGCACGTAGCCGGCGGCGCGCGCCAGCCGGTCGAGGAGGTTCGGCATTGAGAAGCCTTCCACGAGAGATGTGAGGCGCTCCCTCGCCCGTGCGGGAGAGGATCGGGGGGAGGGGTTCGCGGCCTCGGGGCAGGGCGCAGCTCCTCGCCTGCACGCGCCCTCATCCTGAGGTGCCGGAGCACAGCGGAGGCCTCGAAGGATCCCTCCAAGGCGGCTCTGCAGGTCCTGGACCCCTCCTTCGAGGCCGCTGGCGCGGCGCCTCTGGATGAGGGCGAGGACAGGAATCCTCACCCACGCCGAGGGATCGCGCGGTTTGGGTATCCGACGTGCCGAACGGCAGGGGCCGCACTGAGCGCGACGAGGGCGCGGGCTGAGCCCCTACAGCCGGCGGATGCGCGGCTCGGGCCCCGGCCGCAGCAGGAGGTGCGTCACCGCCCAGACGAGCGCGTCGAGGCGGTCCGGCGAGGCGCCCGAGGAGAGCCCGTCCGGCCCGAAATCGCACATCTCGTCCTCGAGCGCGGGATGCGCGCCGACATGGTGCACGCGGCCCTGCGCGTAGAGCACCGAGACCGGCTCGGCCCGCAGGTACTTGCCGCGCGTCGCCCGCACGGGCGTCACGGGCACGCTCGCGTCGATCTCGGCGAGCACGGCGCCCACCATCTCGCCGCCCTGGTTGACCTCGACGACGAGGCTGTCGGCCTCGAGCCGCCGGTAGAGCGCGAGCGCCGCCGAGGCCCAGGCCTGGGGCGTGGCGCGGCGGAGCGTGGCGTCGGCGAGCACGTAGGCGCGCCCGCCGTCGCTGCCCGCCGCCACGATCCCGCAGGCATCGGCCCGCGCGCCCGAGCTCGCCGGCGGGTCGACCGCGACGACGATGCGGGCGAGCGGCGGCGCCCGCTCGCGGCGGCCGGCCTCGAGGGCGGCCCGCGTCCAGAGCGCGTCGGCCCGGTCCTCGATCAGCTCGCCGTCGAGCTCCTGGCGCCCGAGGCGGGTGCCGGCGTAGCGGCCGACCACCTCCTCCAGGAAGGCGGGGGCGAGGTTCCCGGCATTGTCGGCGGTGCGGGCCCGGCTCACGACCGTTCGGGGATCGGCCATGAGCCGCCGGATCAGCGGGATCGGCCGCGGCGTCGTCGTCACGAGGTTGCGCGGGCGGGCGCCGAGGCGCAGCCCGAACAGCAGCATGTCGTAGGCGGCCTCGGGGGCGCGCCACTTGGCGATCTCGTCGCACCACGCCGCCCCGAACTGGGGGCCGCGCAGGGAATCCGGCTCCTCGGCGGAGAAGGCCAGCGCCACGGCGCCGTTCTCCCACTCGAGCCGCCGCCGGGCCGGGGACCAGCGCGGGCGCGGGCCGCGGGGCGGCAGGCTCAGCAGGCCGGAGGGGCCCTCGACCATCACCTCGCGCACATCCGCGAGGGTCTCGCCGACGAGCGCGATGCGGCCGACCGCCCGCTCCGTGAAGGCCGGGTCGCCGAGCGCCAGTGCGCTCACCCACTCGGCGCCGGTGCGGGTCTTGCCACAGCCGCGGCCGCCGATCACCGCCCAGGTGGTCCAGGGCGCGGCGGGGCAGGGCGGCAGCTGGTCGGGCCGGGCGAGGTGGAGCCAGTCACGCTCCAGCGCCGCCAGCAGCGGGGCCGGCAGGCTCGCCAGGAAGGCCGGCATCCGGCCGCTCGCCTGCGAACGCCGCATAGCGCCGCGCGATGCTCGCGCGCAGGGCGGGCAAATCGAGGGCGGCGAGGGCGGACTGGGGCTCGTCCGCTGCCGCGCCGCCCGCAAGCCCGCCTCCCGCAAGCCCGCCTCCCGCATGCCCGCCTCCCGCTGCGTCCAGCTCGTCGAGGATCCGCTTCAGGCCGCCGAGGTCGCGCAGGACCCGCGCCGAATCCGTGGCCCCCGGCGCCTCGCCCCGCAGGGCGGCGTCGAGGCCGGCATCGAACAGCGCGATCTGGCGGGCGACGTGGCCGCGCAGGGCCGCGCGCAGGCTCGGCCCGTCGCCGGTGCGCCCGGCCTCCGCCCGGACCGGCGGCAATCCCCTGCGCCGAACCCGGCGCGGGCCGAGCCCGCAGGCCTTGAACAGCGAGCGCCCGCCCCGACGCGAGGCGCCGAGCGCCGCCGCGAGATCGTCCGGATCGACCGCCGGGTTCTGATAGAGCCGGGCGAGCGCGGCGCGGCGCGCCTCGGGCCACAGGGCCGGCGCCAGGACGGGAGCCTTTGCGTAGGTCGGCAGGCGCCAGCCGAAGCGCCGGCTCCAGGTGCCGATCGTGTTCTTGGCGACGCCGACCTCCGCGCCGATCGAGGCCAGGGTGCGGTCGGTCTCCCGCAGGAGCCGCGCGGCGGCCTCGCGCAGTTCGGGCGGGTGGGCGGGCCGTGCCATCTCCGCCTCCGCCCGTCTCGTCACACTTCTGGAGCGTGGGATACAGGTACCCGAGGAGCGCGCCGCTGTCAACCATAAAAACCTAGGAACGGCTTTTTTTCTGTATGTGCGATCCGGGCCAGGGGCGCCCGTCTCCGTGGGCCCGCGCGGCGCCCTCCGAGCCCTCGACGCCGCGCTCGTCCCGGTTCCGTCAGGCACCGCCGCCGTCTCGGCACGGCGGACAGGTCCGGCCATGGCATGATCCGCGCGGACTACCTTAAGCCGACGGCTCGGCCAGCCGCGCCCGGTGGCGGGCGACGAGGTCGCGGATCGCCGGCGTCAGGGAGGAGCGCACGGGCCAGCTCTCGATCGCCTGAGCGAGGTCGTCGGCGGCCCGCTGCTGGGCGCTGAGGCCGTCGAAGGCGGAGAGGTAGTCCCAGACGGCGCGGTCGGCGTTCTCGACCCCGACCGGGTCGTCCGCCGCGATCAGGCCGTCGAGGGTCTGGAGGATGATGTCGAGGGCTGCCATGGCGTCGATATGGGGCGGGCGGCCCGGCGCGACCACGGGCCGTGCCGGTGCGCTGGAAACCGTCCGCCGGCCGCGGACGGCCCGAGCCTCGCGCTTGCCTCCGGCCGTTGGCCTCCTGACCTTGGCCTGGTGACCTTGACCTGCCGCCCGGTGCCTGCGGCTCCTGGCCGGTCCGCGCCGGGATCCGAGCCGGTCGCGGCAGGGCGGCCGGCCTGCGGACGCGACCGCGCTGCGCGTGATGCAACCTGCGGATGAGCTGTCGGCCCCCATCCGCCGGCCGGCATGCGGGGCCGGAACGGCGCCGGTCTCGGCACGTTGACCGGCGCCTGCATTGCGCACATCAGCCAGGAGCAACGGGCGAATCGGGAGCATCATGGCAGCGGACACACCATCGAACGGGCCGGCACCGGGCCGCTTGGAGGTCGGCGATGCCTTCCGGCGCTTCGCCGACTTCGTGCCGCTGATGATGTGGCGGGCCGGTCCGAACGGGCAGGCGGTCCACCACAACGAGTGCTGGCTCGAATTCACCGGGCGCTCCGCCGAGGAGGAGATCGGCGATGGCTGGCGCCGCGGGCTGCACCCGGACGATTTCGAGCGCCACGCCGCCCTCGTCTCCGAGGCCTTCGCGGCGCGCAAGCCCTTCACGGTGGAGTTCCGGCTGCGCCGGCACGACGGCGCCTATCGCTGGCTCCTCGAGACCGGGCGGCCGCTCGAGGAGGACGGGTGCTTCCACGGCTATCTCGGCTCCTGCTTCGACATCACCGACCGCAAGCACGCCGAGGAGCATATCGAGAAGGCGCTCTCCGAGAAGGAGGCCCTGCTGGCGGAGGTCTATCACCGGGTCCGCAACAACCTGCAGGTCATGGTGAGCCTGATCGGCCTCTACGGCCGGGCCGCGCCGGAACTCTGCCGGGGCAGCTTCGAGGCTCTGGGCCAGCGGGTCCGGGCGATCGCGCTGGTGCAGCAGCACCTGCACGAGGCGCCCCACATCGCCTCGATCGACCTGCGCGACTATCTCCACCGCCTCGCCTCGGGCCTCGGCCAGCTCCGCCGCGCCGGCCGGATCGGCGTGACGGTGAGCGGGCGCGGCACCGGCTTCGTCGAGCCGCGCACCGCCAACGCCCTCGGGATGATCGTGGCCGAGATCGTCGCCGAATGCCTCGATGCCACGGCCGAGAACGTCGCCTGCACCATCGCCATCGAGATCGATGCGGGGGCGGGCGCGCCCGTGCGGCTCGCCATCGTCTCGGGCGCCGGCGAGGCGGCCGAGCCCGGCCGGCCGAACGTGCCGAAGCTCGGGCCGCGCCTGATCGCGGCCTACGCGGCGCAGGCCGAGATCGCGGTCCGCGGCACCGCCACCGCCGAAGACCCGCTCGAGCTGCAGCTTCCCGAGACGCGGGCGGTCGGCCAGGGCTGAGGGCCGATTCGCATCGGCCGCCCGGCCCGCCTATATGCTGGGGCGACCCGCAAGACGCTTCCCCGACCGACCGGCTGCCATGCTTCCCCCGATCAACACCATCATCGAGAATTTCGAGTTCATCGAGGACTGGGAGGAGCGCTACCGCTACGTGATCGAGCTCGGCCGCGCCCTGCCGCCGCTGCCGGACGAGCTGCACAGCGAGGCCAACAAGGTCCAGGGCTGCGCCAGCCAGGTCTGGCTCGACCTCGGCCTCGACCGCTCGGAGGGGGAGCCGCGGCTCCGGCTGCGCGGCGACAGCGACGCCCATATCGTGCGCGGCCTCGTCGCCCTGATGATCGCGCTGTTCGACGGCAAGACCCCCAGGGAGGCCGCCGGCACCGACGCCTTCGCGCTCTACGCCAAGCTCGGCCTCGCCGAGCACCTCACGCCGCAGCGCTCGAACGGCGTGCGCGCCATGGCCGACCGGATCCACCGCGACGCCGTGCGGCTCGCGGCCTGATCCCGGCTCACGCCCGCCAGAGCCGGGGGCGGGCGCGCGCCGGCCCCACCGCCTCGCGCTCCAGGCCGTAATGCTCGGCGAGCCGCCCGAGCGCGATGCGGGCCACGACCTTGGCCGAGCGGGCCGGCCAGTGCCGCTCCGCCTCGATCCGCTCCAGCCCCTTGAGATGGCCGCAGAGGTCGAGGAGCAGGCCCGACAGGTCGCAGCCGACGGCGTCGAGCGCCGCGCGCACCCGCTGGCGGGCGGCGATGATCGCGTCGGAGGCCGCGGCAGGATCGCGCGGGCCGCCGCCGTCGACGCGCGGCGCCCCCCAATCCGCGCCCATCCGGGGCAGCATCCGGGCGGCCGTCATGTCGCGGCGCAGCCGCTCGCCGGCCTCGTAGGAGGCCGCGTCGAGGAGCGGCGCCCCGTCGCGCCCGCGCCGCCGCGCCATCCAGGCGAGCGGGCTCTCGGAGGCGTCGCGCAGGCGGCGCCCGCCGCCGGGTACCTCCTCCTCCACGAGATCGAGGTGCTGGGCGAGGTAGGCCGCCTCGCCCCCGCCCGCTTCCCGGCGCAGGCGCGCCCGGCCGGCCGGGCCGATGGTGAGGCGGCCGCGCGGGCCCGGCTCCCGCTCGGCGAGGTCGGCCGCCACGAGCCGCTCGCCGGCCGCCGCCGGGAAGCGGCCGGCCCCGATCGAGACCCCCGCACCGCCGCTGCGTACGATCAGGCTGCCGGCCTCGATCGGGTCGGGAAAGGCGAAGGCGTTCTCGCCCGAGAGCGCCGCCAGGAGCCGGGCCGCCTCGGGCGGGATCGCGGCCTCGGCGGCGGAGGCCCGGGCGAGCGGCGGGCGCGCGGAGCCGGTCTTGCGCTGTATGTTCATGTTTTGTTCCATGATACGCGTCACAGGTTGCGCATGGAACCTCAGGTAACGGAAAAATATCCTAGTTCAAGACTTGACGCCGTTTTCCCTGGGGAGCGTCACGCTGACGGAGGCCGGGTGGGCGGGTGCTTCAGCACCTCCTCGATCTCCTCCTCGGACTTGCCGCGCACCGCGTAGCCGAGCCCTTCCAGCTTCGCGATCAGGGGGGCGCTGTCGGCGGCCGTGCGCGCGGCCCACTCGGCCAGCACCGCGTTCGTGCGGGCCAGCGCCTCGGAGGGCGTCTCGGGCTCGGTCATGCGGCCTCCGGCATTCCCGGCCCCGCCGAGCCGGGGCGGGAGCCTGTCTGCATAATGGCGCGGACGGGCGTCCGTTCCGGGCCGCCCCGCTCCGGCGGGCGCGACGAGGCCCGGGACCGCCGCGCGGACGGTCCCGGGCCTCGCGATGGGCGCCGCCGCGGTCAGGCCGCCGCGTCGTAGTTTCCGGTGCGGGTCTGGCCGAGGCCGATCGCCTTGGCGAGGTCCGAGCGGGCTTTGGCGTAGTTCGGGGCGACCATCGGATAATCCGCCGGCAGGCCCCACTTGGCCCGATATTGCTCGGGGCTGAGATCGTACTTGGCGCGCAGGTGCCGCTTCAGCGACTTGAAGGTGCGTCCATCCTCGAGACAGACGATGTGGTCGCGCGTGATCGACTTCCTGATCGGGACGGCCGGCTGCATCGGCGCGGGCGCGGCCTTCGCCTCCGGCTGGCCGCTGGCGACCTGCACCAGGGCGCCGTGGATGCGGGCGATGAGCTGGGCCAACTCACCCGGGGGGACGGGATTGTTGCTGACATAGGCCGAGACGATGTCCGCGGCGAGTTCGACGTAATCGACCGCTTTCTCTGCTTCGTTCATGATTGGAACATTTCCTTTGACACGCTGCGGGCGCTGAATGTGCGGCAGATTGCGCGCGCTGCGCCGTGACCGCGTTCGTGTCATGCGCAACGCTCGACCAGAATCCGCTTGCCTGCCCGCCAATGCTCTTCGAACTGTGACGGCCCCTCCCGTCACGACATCTCTCTAGGGTATTTAGAATGCACCCGCAAGACAGGTCGGGTCTGTACGGATACGTGAATTCAACTTTCTTGCACAATATTTCAATTTGACAGAATAGCGAACCCGTAAAGCGGGCAACTGCTCTGACAAGAAGCGACCGCCGGTTGCGCCCGCGCCCGGCCGCGGCGGCGGGCGGGGATGCGGATTTGCGGGCCTTCTCCGGCTTCCCGCCCATTCCGGCATCTGCGCCTTGCCGATCGGGCGCCCGCGCGGCACATGCACGCCGAACGCGGTTCTCCCGAACCGCCCTCCTGTGCTCGAATGGATCCCGGCGATGGCGTCTGACCGCTCCCCCCTGACCGCTCGAACCGAGGCGCCGGCCGCCGAGAAGCGGCCGCACGCCTACACGGTGCACGGCCGGACGCTCACCGATGATTATGCCTGGCTCAAGGCGGAGAACTGGCGCGACGTGCTGAAGGATCCCGCAGCCCTGCCGGCCGACATCATGGCGCATCTCAAGGCCGAGAATGCCTACGCGGAGGAAACCCTGTCGCCGGTGTCGGGGCTGCGCACGTCCCTCGTCGCCGAGATGCGGGGGCGCATCCGCGAGGACGAGAGCGGCGTGCCCGAGCCGGACGGTCCCTTCGCCTACTACACCCGCCACCGCGAGGGCGGGCAGCATCCCCTGGTCTGCCGGCGGCCGCGCAACCTCATGGTCCTCACCGGCCTGGACTCGGACAGGATCGCGGACGAACGCCCGGAGGCCGGCGAGACCATCCTGCTCGACGGGGACCGCGAGGGCGAGGGCCTGCCGTTCTTCGAGCTCGCCGCCGCGGTCCACGCGGACGACCACGCGCGGCTCGCATGGAGCGCCGACACGAAGGGCTCCGAACTCTACGCGATCCGGGTGCGCGACCTCGCCACCGGCGCCGACCTCGACGATCTCGTCGAGGCCACTTCGGGCGAGGTGGTCTGGGCCGCGGACGGGGCAGCCTTCTACTACGTGGCGGTCGACGTCAATCACCGCCCGGCCCGGGTCATGCGGCACGTCGTCGGCACCCCTCAGGCGGACGACACCGCGCTGTACGAGGAGCAGGATTCGGGCTTCTTCGTCCATATCGGCACGACCCAGTCGAAGACCTTCCTGACGGTCACGGCGAGCGACCACGAGACCTCGGAGATCTTTCTGCTCGACCGCACCCTGCCGGGCGCGGAGCTGCGCGTGGTCGAGCCGCGCACGCCGCTCCTGATCTACTCGGTGGAGCATTGGGGCCAGCACCTCTTCATCCTCACGAACGCGGACGGCGCCGAGGACTTCAAGATCGTCACGACGCGCCTCGACGCGCCGGGCCGGGCGAACTGGCGCGATCTCATCCCGCACCGGGCCGGCGTGATGATCCGCCACCAGCACGTCATCGCCGAGCACCTCGTGCGCCTCGAGATCGAGAACGCGCGGCCCCGCATCATCGTGCGCGACATGCAGGGCGCGGAGCACGCAGTCGCCTTCGCGGAGGAGGCCTACTCGCTCGGCCTCCAGCCCGGCCACGAATTCGAGACGGCGGTGATCCGCTTCGTCTATTCCTCGATGACGACACCGGCTGAGACCTACGACTACGATTGCGTCACGCGGGCCCGGCAACTGCGCAAGCGCCAGGCGGTGCCGAGCGGGCACGACCCGGCGGCCTACGTCACGCGGCGCCTGTTCGCCGCCGCCCCGGACGGGGAGAGCGTGCCGATCTCGCTTCTGCACCGCCGTGATCTCGCCCTCGACGGCACGGCGCCGCTCCTCCTCTACGGATACGGCTCCTACGGCACGCTGATGCCGGCCGCCTTCCGCACGAACCTGCTCTCGCTCGTCGACCGCGGCTTCGTCTACGCCATCGCGCATGTGCGGGGTGGCACCGAGAAGGGCTGGCGCTGGTACCTTGACGGCAAGCGCGAGAAGAAGCCCAACACCTTCACGGATTTCGTCGCCTGCGCGCGCGCCCTGATCGGCGCGAACTACACCGCCGAAGGGCGCATCGTGGCGCATGGCGGCAGCGCCGGCGGCATGCTGATGGGGGCGGCGGCGAACCTCGCGCCGGACCTGTTCGCCGGCATCATCGCGGACGTGCCCTTCGTCGACGTGCTCAACACGATGCTCGACGGCGACCTGCCCCTGACGCCGCCCGAATGGCCCGAATGGGGCAATCCCGGCGAGAGCGAGGCGGCCTTCGAGACGATCCTGTCCTACTCGCCCTACGACAACGTCGCGGCCAAGCCCTACCCGCCGATCCTGGCGCTCGGCGGCCTGACCGACCCGCGGGTGACCTACTGGGAGCCGGCGAAATGGGTGGCGCGGCTGCGCGCCACCATGACGGGTGGCGGTCCGATCCTGATGCGGATCAACATGGAGGCCGGACATGGCGGCGCCGCCGGGCGCTTCGACCGGCTGGAGGAAGTCGGGCTGATCTACGCTTTCGCGCTCCTGGCGGTGGGCAAGGCCTGAAACGGTCGAACGCCGACGGATCACGTCGCGATGCCGGTTCCGGGCGCGCTCAGGGCTGGGCCGAGGGCGGCCGAATCTCCAGGGGACGGCTCTCCGGAGACGTGGTCTCCGGCTCGCTGCGGGCGCGCCGCGCGGCCTCCTCGGCCTCGCGGGCCCGGGTCTGGCGCGCATTCTCCTCGGCGGCCGCCTGCTGCGCCCGCGCCCGCGCCTGCCGGGCGGCTTCCTCGGCCGCCGCCTTCTCCGCGGCGGCCTTCTCGGCGGCCGCCCTCTCGGCCGCGGCCTTGAGCGCCGCGGTACGGGCCTTGTCCATCTCGACCCGGGCGCGGCGGCGCTGCCGCTCGACCTGATCCGCCTCGAGAAGCTCGATCTTCTCCAATTCCCGCTGGAGCACCACGGCCGCGAGGCCGTTCGTCAGGGCACCCGCATCGACGCTGCGCTCCGGCGCCGCGAGCGCGCCCGAGAAGCCGAGCTGAACGCTCGGCGTGCCGCCCGTCCAGCCCTTCGGGGCGCCGCCGCCCGTCAGCGTGCCGCGCGCGTCGAGGCGCCCGGCGCGGAAATCGTAGCCGAGGGTGCCGCTCCAGCGCGCCGGGCCGAGATCGAGCTCGATCGGGCCCGCCCGCAGGCTGCCGCCCACGATGGTGGCGGGAGCGCCGGCAGGGGCGGAGGCCCGCGCGGGCCCAGCCGCGAATTCTTCCGAAACGAGGGTCTGGAGGCGGCCCTCCCGCAGCGGGTCGTCCTCGCCGAGCGCCCGTGCCAGCGCCCGGCTCAGGGCGGACGGGTCGGCGCGGGGTAGCGTGAGGCCGGCGAGCCTGATCTCGCCGCTGCCCGCGAGGTTGGCGACGAGCGCGGCTGGGCTGTCGCCGGCGCCGCCGAACCGCAGGGCGGCGGTCAGTCTGCCCTGGATCGGGCCGCCATCCGCCAGCAGCGGGATCGCGGCGTCGCTGATCGTGCCCTCGCCGGAGAGGCTCGCGTCCTTCCCCCGGCGGGCGAGGGTGGCGGTGCCGGCGATCCGGCCGCCCGCCAGATTGCCCGCGAGGTCGCGCAGGGTGAGCGCTCCGTCGGCGAGGCCGAGCCTGAACGCGGTGGCGCTCGCCGTGAGCCCGCGCCCGAGTTCGAGGGTGCCGACGCGCAGATCAAGATCGAGGCGCGGCTGGTTCGCCGGGGCGGAGGCGAAACGCGTCCCCGACCAGCCTCCGTCGGGCGTGGCCTCCGCCCCGCGCGGGGAAGGAGGCACCACGAGGGCGGCCGCCACCTGCGGCAGGGAGAGGCGGCCGAGCGTGGCGCTGCCGCTCACCGCGCCGTCGGGCGACCGGGCGAGCGTCGCCTCGATGCTGCCCCCCGCGACCTCGCCCGTCAGCCTGGCCCCGGCGTCGGTGCCGGAGCGCGACAGGCCGATCGCGAGATTCGCCGGCCAGGCACCCGGGAGCGGCGCCGTGCCGAGCAGCGCCAGGAAGGGGCCGAGATCGGGCGTCTCCGCCCGGATCGCGCCCGATGAGGGCGGCTCCCCGTCGGTGGCGACGCGGATGGGCTCGTCCGTCGCGAGCTTGAGCCCGGCCACGATGCCGCTTGCCGAGAGGGCGAGGCCGGCCGCGGCCGAATCCGCTCCCGCCTGCTTCCGCGCGCCCGCGATCGTGAGGCTCGCCGGCTGGCGCAGGCCCGCGATGTCGTCGCGCCCGAACCAGATGCCGGCGCGCGGCGTCGCGATCGTGAGGTCGAGGCCCTCCACGTGCCCGGCGCGGCTGAGGAGCGACACGTCGAGGCTGCCGCCCGCGGCCGTCCCCTTCGCGGCGGTGCGCAGGACGTCCGCCTCGCCCGCGTTCCGCTCCAGGCTCACGCCGAGGTCGAGGGCGCCCGTGCGCAGGAAGGCCGGGATCAGCCGGGCCTCCGCCACCCAGACCCGGTCGAGGAGGGCGAGAAGCGGCGCCGCGACCGGGGCCGTGACCCGGCCGCTGATCCGGCCGGCGCCGTCCCGGTCGATCCGGCCCGACAGCTTCGCGTTGGCGCCCGCGAGGTCGGTGACGTCGAGGCTGTCGACGACGAGGCTGGTTCCGTCGGACTGGATGCTCGCCGCGATGGTCCCGTTGCCGGAATGCGCGCCCGCCGGCCCGTAGCGGACGTCGCGCGCCTTGAGGGTGAGACCGAGATCCTGGCCGTGCAGGCTCGCGAGCGCGGTGCTGAAGGAGGGGAGCGCCGCGATGTCGATGCCGCGCGCCGCGATCTGCGCGTCGAAGCGCCCGCGCCCGCCCCTGTCCGGCCCCGTGTAGCGGGCATTGCCGGTGATGCGCGCCTCGCCGAGGCTGAGGCGAAGGTTGCGCACGGAAAAGTCGGGCGAGGCCGCCGAGACGTCGGCGCTCACCTCGACGGGGCGGCCATCGAGGATGCTGATCCAGGGTCCCTCGAGCCCGAGCCTGCGCAGGTAGCGACCGAGGCCGTCGGAGGCCGGCGCCGCGAGGGAGACCTCGCCAGTGAAGCGGGGGCCGGGCTCGGTGTCGATCTCGCCGCTGCCCGCGAGGCTTGCCGCCCCAGGCGCCTGCGCGCGGAACCGGCGCAGCAGGAAGCCGCCGGTCCGGTCGAGGGTACCGCCGAGCTTCAGGTTCGACCAATCCTCGAGGCCCAGAGCGACGCTCTCGACGGCGAGATCGAGGTCGAGCATCACGGGAAGGCCGATGCTGCCCTTGGCGAGCCCCCTCGGCACGCCGCGCGCGACGAGCGCCCGGCCCGCCGTCGACAGCAGGAAGGCGTCGAGATCGACCCGGCGTGCCTCGAGGTTCAGTCCGGCGCGCCAGTTGCGCAGGTCGATCTGGCCGGTCCCGGCGAGCCGGATCGCCTGGCCGCCCGGGTCGATCTCGGCGTTGACGCCCTCGAAGCGGGCGATCGGCCCCCGGGCCTTGAACTTGCCGCCGAGGGCGAAGGGCAGGTAGGCGCCCGCCGCCTGGGTCGGCGGGCCGACGACGAGCCGGGCCGAGCCCTCCGATTCGGGCACGAGCGCGCGGGTCTGGCCCGGCTGCGCCGCGGCGGGATCGAGCGGCACCAGAGCGATGCGCGCATCCGCCTCGAAGCGGGGCTGCGTGTCGCCGCCGCCCGAGAGCTTGACGCTCACGCTGCCGTCCTGAGCCGGTTCCCCGCTGGCGAACCGGAAGGGGACGCCCCCGCTCGTCCCCTCGACCCGCCAGGGTCCCGCGAGGCTCGGCGCCTGCAGGCGCAGGTTCTCCGCGCCGACCTGGTCGGTGCGCCCGGTCGCGGGCACGAGGGTCGTCAGCAGGAATTGCTGGATGCGCAGGTCCTCGATCGCGAGATCGCGCCCGCGCAGGGTCTCCGAGAGATCCGGCGGCAGCAGGATCGCGTCGCCCTCGGTGACCGGCAGCCGCACCTCGGCACGGCCGATCCGGGTCTCGGTGAAGCGGAACTCGCCCTTCAGGAGCGGCGTCAGGGCGATCTCGGCCTTGACGAAGCGCGCGTCGAGGGCGGGCTTGCCCGGCTCGTCGCCGAGGCGGAGCCGGTCGACGCGCAGGCGCGGAGAGGGCAGGAGGCGCACCTCGATGCGGCCCTCGCTTCGGACGGGCAGGTTCAGGGAGCGGCTGATCGCCCGGTCGACGGCGGCGCGCTGCCCCTGCCAGTCGATGAAGGGCGGGACGGCGAGCGCCGCGACGAGGATCAGGATGACGGCGCCCGCGAGCGCGGTCAGGATGTCACGCACCGTGTTGGTTCCGCCTCACGCCCCGTGCTCCGGGGTGGATTCCGCGGGTGCACGATGCCGCGTCCGGCGCCCGCAGGCTGGCCGACCCGTGCCCCCGGATCGGACATAGCATAGCGGAGCCGGGCTTCGCGCCCAATCCGCCCCGATCCGCCCGGTGCGTCGGCTCAGCGCCGCGGCACGACGGTCGGGCCGGGAGCCGGGTTCGGCTGGAACAGTTCGTTGCGCTGGTTCTGCATGCGCAGCTGGTTCTGCTGGGTGGTCTGCTGCTGGCGCATCTCGCGCATCTGGCTCTGCTGCGACAGGGAGTTGTTCATGCTGTTGATGTTCCCGCCCTGGACCCCCTGGGCGAGGGCGGGGAAGCTCGCCAGCAGGGCGAGGGCGGCGATCGGCACGAGGCGCATGGCGGGTCTCATCTCTCGGCGGTTCGCAGAGAGGACGCCTCGGGGGCCCCGCAGGTTCCGGCCCGCGACGGTACCGCGCGGCCCAGGCCTCGACGCCGTTCGCGTTTTGGTCCAGTGAGGGCCGCATGCAGAAGCCCTCCGATGCGGCGGCGACGCCCGGACCCGACGGGGGCGCCCAGCGCGCCCAGACCTCGCTCGCCGCCCGCGCCATGGCGGGACTGAAGCCGAGCGCCGCCGCCTACCTCGAGGGGCTGAACCCCGAGCAGCGCCGCGCCGTCGAGACGACGGACGGGCCGGTCCTCGTGCTCGCGGGCGCGGGCACTGGCAAGACGCGGGTGCTGACGACCCGGATCGCCCACCTGATCGCCACTGCCAAGGCGCGGCCCTTCGACATCCTGGCGGTGACCTTCACGAACAAGGCCGCGCGCGAAATGAAGGCGCGCATCGGCGGTCTGATCGGCCCGGCGGGCGAAGGCATGCCCTGGCTCGGCACCTTCCACGCCATCGGCACCAAGATCCTGCGCCGGCACGCCGAGCTTGTCGGGCTGAGATCGGATTTCACGATCCTCGGCACCGACGACCAGCTCCGCCTGATGAAGCAGGTCATCGCCGACCAGAACATCGACGAGAAGCGCTGGCCGGCGCGCGCGCTCGGCCATGCCATCGACGGCTGGAAGAACCGGGGCCTCTCGCCCGAGCAGGTGCCGCCCGGCGAGGCCGGCGCCTTCGCGTTCGGCAAGGGCGGCGCCCTCTACAGTGCCTATCAGGCGCGTCTGGCGACCCTGAACGCCGTCGATTTCGGCGACCTCCTGCTCCTCTGCCTCAAACTCTGGCGCGAGAACGGGGACGTGCTGGAAAACTATCAGGGCCGCTTCCGCTACATCCTCGTCGACGAGTACCAGGACACCAACGTCGCCCAGTACCTCTGGCTGCGGCTCCTGGCGCAGGGCCACCGCAACGTCGCCTGCGTAGGCGACGACGACCAGTCGATCTACGGCTGGCGGGGCGCCGAGGTCGACAACATCCTGCGCTTCGAGCACGATTTCCCGGGCGCGGCCGTCATCCGCCTGGAGCGCAACTACCGCTCGACCGGCCACATCCTCGCCGCCGCCTCCGGCCTCATCGCCCGGAACGAGGGCCGCCTCGGCAAGACCCTGCGCACCGAGGACGTGGCGGGCGAGCGGGTGACGGTCACCGGCGCCTGGGATTCGGAGGAGGAGGCGCGGCTTCTCGCCGAGTCGATCGAATCGCTCCAGGCCAAGGGCCACCCCCTCTCGGAGATCGCCGTGCTGGTCAGGATCTCGGCGCAGATGCGCGAGATCGAGGATCGCTTCGTCCAGCTCGGCCTGCCCTACCGGGTGATCGGCGGGCCGCGCTTCTACGAGCGGGCCGAGATCCGCGACGCGCTGGCGTATCTGCGCATCACCGCGAATCCCGCCGACGACCTCGCCTTCGAGCGCATCATCAACACGCCGAAGCGGGGCCTCGGCGACGCGACGCTCCAGCAGCTCCATGCCTACGCGCGGGCCGAGCGGGTGCCGCTGCTGCTGGCCGCCCGCAAGCTGATCGAGACCGACGAGCTGAAGCCGCGCGTGCGCTCGACGCTGCGCGCCCTTGTCGAGAGTTTTTCGCGTTGGGCGCGGTCGGTCGAGACGATGCCGCATTCCGAGGTCGCCCAGACGATCCTGGAGGAATCCGGCTACACCGAGATGTGGCAGAAGGACCGCTCGGCCGATGCCGCGGGGCGGCTCGAGAACCTCAAGGAGTTCGTCCGCTCCATGGAGGAGTTCCCCGACCTCGCGGGCTTCCTGGAGCACGTCGCCCTCGTCATGGACGCGAGCGAGGCTGAGGGAGCCGAGCGCGTCAGCCTGATGACGCTGCACGCGGCCAAGGGACTCGAGTTCGACACCGTGTTCCTGCCGGGCTGGGAGGACGGCCTGTTCCCGAACCAGCGCGCTCTCGACGAGAGCGGCCGCGCCGGGCTCGAGGAGGAGCGGCGCCTCGCCCATGTCGGCCTGACCCGGGCGCGCAAGCGCGCCAAGCTGTCCTTCGCCGTCAACCGGCGGATCCACGGGCTGTGGTCGTCGACGATTCCCTCCCGCTTCATCGACGAATTGCCGGAGGCGAGCGTCGACGTGGTGGAGGCGCCCGCGCATTTCGCCGCCGGCGCCTCGCGCTTCGATCGCAATCCGGCGCCCTTCGGCTCCTCCTACGCGACGCCCGGCTGGCAGCGGGCGCAGGCGAATACGGCCGCCTCCGGCCGCGCCTTCGGGCCGGGCACGGGCGGGCGCGGCGGGCAGCGTTCCGGCGGGCCGCGCCAGATCGAGGGCGAGCTGATCGCCAAGTCGACGGGCAGCCCCTCCGCCTTCTCGGGCGGCATGCGCGTCTTCCACACCAAGTTCGGTCCCGGCACGGTGGCGGGCGTCGACGGCAACAAGCTCACCGTTGACTTCGACAAGGCCGGCCGCAAGATGGTTCTCGACAGCTTCATCCAACCAGGGTGAGGCGTCCCGCCGGCCAAGCCCGGACTTCGGGGGCGGCAGGGCCGTCGGCATCGCCTGAACCAGGCGAGCAAGGGCTGAGGTCGTGCAGGATGCCGTGCCATCCCGACTGCCGCACGCGCTCACATCGCGCCTGAGCCCATCCCGTCTCGATCGCACGCTCCGTGGCCGATCGGCCGCACCGCCCGGCCCGCGGAGTCATGCCGCCGTCGTCTGGCTGTGGGCATGGTGCGGGCATTGCATGCGTCAGATCAGCTCCGCGCGCCTACCATCACCACGGGCGCTCTCCACAGACTTTGCGCGGCGCGGTGGAACCTGCGCGCCCGCTTGCGATTGGCTTGGTAACTCGAGGAGCGACGCAGCAATACAGGTTTCGTGAAAAAGCGCATTGGCAAGTCCAGGTTGGCAAGTCCAAGTGGAGTGTTGATCGATGAAAAGACGGCGCGCACGACTTGAACTGGTGGAAGATCGCCCGGTCCGGCTGCACCGGACACGCTTCGACGAGGAGCGGAACTTAAGCCCCATCCAGCCCCTGACCGAACGACAAGGTCAATACCTCGACGCTCTCGCCCTTAACGCGCAAGTCATCGTTCTCGGCCCGGCTGGCACCGGAAAGACCTTCATCGCCGGGACCCGCGCCGCCGACCAGCTCCGCCAGCGCCGCATCGCCAAGGTGGTCATCACCCGGCCCAACGTCCCCTCGGGCCGGTCCCTCGGCTTCTTCCCCGGAACGCTCGAGGACAAGATCGCTCCCTGGGTGGCGCCGCTCACCGAGGCCATGAAGGAGCGCATGGGGCAGGCCGCCTTCGAGATCGCCCTCAAGACCGGCGACATCGAGATCGTGCCCTTCGAGGTGATGCGCGGGCGCACCTTCAAGAACTGCCTCGTGATCCTCGACGAGGCGCAGAACACCACCACGGCCGAGATCAAGATGTTCCTGACCCGCATCGGGGACGATTGCCAGGTGATCATCAACGGCGATGTGTCGCAGACGGACCTGCGCGAGACCTCGGGCCTGCGCACCGTGATCCACCTCGTGAAGAGCCGGATGATGCCGATCCCGATCGTCGAGTTCACCCGCGACGACATCGTCCGGTCCGGCATCTGCGCCGAATGGGTGAAGGCTTTCGAGGAAACGAATCTCTAATCCGAAAGTTGTAGCGGACGGGCCCCGGCGGGGGTCCGCCGCGCCGCCTCGGCGCGACAATCCTCTCCGACGCCCCGTGCCCGGAGAACGAACCGGGTGTCGTGCTCGGATTTCAGAGACCAGGAGTCTTCTCTGTGAGGAAACTGTCCTTCGCCATCGCCGTCGTTGCCTCCCTCGGTGGCGCCAGCCTCGCGACCTCCGCCTCGGCCGCCCCGGGCATGCCCATGGGCGTCACCGCGCCCGAGGCCATCACCCACGTCTACATGACCCCGATGGAGCGCCGCATGATGGAGCGGCGCATGATGCGCCGGCACATGGAGCGCCGCATGATGCGTCGCGAGATGATGCGCCGTGACATGCGCCGCGACATGCGCCGCGGCTACTGACCCGCCCTCGACGGAAAAGGGGTCCTGCGGGGCCCCTTTTTCCGTTGCGGGCCGGGCTCTCGGGTTCGCGCATCGCGACGCGCCGACTTCCGCAATGTGGAGGGGAAACGCGTCGTCATCGGCGCCGTCCGCCCAGCGCGCCCCCTGTTCCGTTCGGGAGTGGTCGAGGCCGCGGAACGCGGGCCAGGTGAGGGAGCAGGTTCCTCCGGATACGGCGAACCCCTCGCCACGGCCCCTTTGCGGGCAAACTCTCCCGCGCGGGAGCGGAAACCGCGCGCAAGCGCGTGGCGAGACGGCGCCGACCCGATCAGTTCTTCGCGGGCGCGACCGATCCCGTCTTCTCGGGCGCCTTCGCCTCGGCCTTCTTGGCCTCGTGAGGCGGCGCGTCCTTCCTGGTCGTCTGGGCCGCAGCCGAAGCTGGGCGTGCCGCATGCGCCGTCTTCACGGGCTTGGCCGGCTCGGAGGCGGGCGCGGCCGGGACGGCCGCGGCATCCACGGCCGGCGTGGCAGGCGCCGGCGCCGCCTTGTCGAACAGGTTTCCGAACAGCTTGCGGTAGGCGCTCGGGTCTCCCTCGGCATCCGCCACGGTGACGCGCGCCGGCGTCGCGGGCTTCTGCGGCTCCGCGGCCGGCTCGGCCTGCTTCGCCATCAGGGTGCGGGCACCAACCTTCTCGCCCTTGCCGCCAGTGGCCTTGCCGTCGCCCTTCCCAGCGAGCGCGGCCGCCGCGGCCCTGGTGGGGATCGGCGCCTCGGCGGCGGCCGTCATCACGGGTTTGCCCTTGGTGTCGATCTCGAATTCCTGCGGGCCGGCGGCCAGGCTGTCCGGCCGGCTCACCTCGCCGAGATTGTGGCGCGCGTAATCCTTCGGCGCATAGGCGAGCTCCGCCTCGTTGGATGATCCGAGGCTCGCGAAGGCGTTCGTCGGCTGCTGGCGGAAGACCGGGTTCTGGCCGCCATCCTGATAGACGACACGGGTCGCCGCCGTGCCCTTGGCGATGAGTTCG
Organism: Methylobacterium nigriterrae; assembly: GCF_037106235.1. Classification (NCBI taxonomy): domain Bacteria; kingdom Pseudomonadati; phylum Pseudomonadota; class Alphaproteobacteria; order Hyphomicrobiales; family Methylobacteriaceae; genus Methylobacterium; species Methylobacterium nigriterrae. The sequence goes on from NZ_JBAWTG010000014.1 coordinate 69,322, forward strand.
ACCACCTCGCGCTCGTCCCGTTCGCGCTTCTCGGCCACCAGCGTGTCGACCTTCGGGCTGCAGGATCCCGCCGCCGCATCGGTGCCGCCGAACACGTAGCGGGTGCCGCACACGCCCACGCGCGGCTCCTCGCGCAGCGCCTCGAAATAGTCCGAGCCCTCCTTGAGGTTCTTCCAGAACGGGGCATTCGGGTCGTTGCGGAACTTGGCGACGTTCTGCGCCGTCATCCGGAACGGGTACGATTGGAACTGGAAGGCCCGCTGGCCGCCCGCGAAGGCCTCGCGGGCGATCGCGTAGATCTCCGCGATCGATTCGTCCGTCATGGCGAAGCACCCGGCCGAGGAGCAGGTGCCGTGCACCATGATGTAGTTGCCGGTGCGCCCGTTCGCCCGGTCGAAGGCGTTGGGATACCCCGTGTCGAACGAGAGATAGTAGGACGAGTTCGGGTTCATCTGCCCCGGCGTGATCGTGTAGAAGCCCTCGGGCGCCTGCCGGTCGCCCTGCTTGGTCTTCGGGCCGAGCTGGCCGGACCAGCGGCAGATCGGGAAGGTCTTCAGGAGCGCGTACTGGCCGGACGTGCCGCGCTTCCACACCTCCATCTCCGCTTCCTTCTTGTAGGCACGGATCAGGATGGGGTCGTTCTGCGCCATGCCCTTCGTCTGCATCAGCGCGAGGGTCTTCGGCGGGATCGGTGTGAGATGCCGGGTCGAGCCGCCGCCGCCGAAGGTGCCGTCCTGGCAGGCGCCGAGGGAGATCGCGAGGGCAATGACGCTCGCAGCCGCGAGCGGACGCAAAGTCATGGGGAACCCCGTCCTCAACACCATCCGCCCGCGGGTTGTGTCACCCGTCGAACGTCACTCCCCAACCCATTAGCCCCGTTAAACTTACCTGGGCCTTACCGCAATGATCGGGAAGACACGCCGGGCCTGGCTTGTGAATACCGGTCAAAAGGCGCCGGCGCGCGCGGCCTCGCGCGTGACGAGCCCGGCGAGCGCCGCGTCGTCGGCCGGATCCGCGAACCGCAATCCGACGGAAGGGGAGGCCGTCTCCAGCGTCAGCCAGCGCAGGTTTCCGGCCGAGGCGCGCCGCGTCACCCGGGGAGCGGGACGGCCGGCCTCGACCTCAATGACCGTTAAGAGGTTCCCATCACCCTTCTGCGCCAAAACGTCGCAGGTCTGGTCGAGCGTCTCCTGCGAGAGGCCGAGAGCGGTCAACATCCAGAGTTGATTGCGCGCGGACCGGTTCCCGAGGGCCGTCCGGAAGCGGCGCACGCCCTCGCGCAGGAACGCGTAATCGGCCTCGCTCGAGGCCGGGTCGTGGTGGTTGAAGACGCAGGGATGGTCGTAGCGCTCGCGGTAGAGGCGGTGCCGGCAGCGGCCGATATCGGGCTGCGGCCTCTCGGCGACCGGGACGGTCTCGAGCTGCGCGCGGTCGAGGAGCGCGGCGAAATCGTCGGCGAGGCAGTCCCGGATCATGCCGGGCGTGGTGAAGATCCAGTCGAACGGGCCGGACCAGGTGCGCAGCCCGAGGGTCTTGAGCACCTGCGCCATGTGGCAATGGGTGCCGAGCGAGATGTGGTTGACGAGGCCGGGCTCGCGCTCCTCCCGGCCGCCGAGCCGCCGGAGCGAGCGCAGGAGGCCGGCGCCGAAGGGGCCCGCCCCGGATGGGCCGCCCCCGCCCGGCCTCACAGCTTGCGGCCGATCTCGAGGAACTTCGCGGCGCGCCGGTCGCGGATCTCGGCGGCGCCCATGCCGTCGAACTCGGCGAGCGCCGCCGCGAGCGCCTCGCCCGCGGACGCGATCGCGGCGTCGCGGTCGCGGTGCGCGCCGCCGGTTGCCTCGGGCACGATCGTGTCGACGATGCCGAGCCGCAGGAGGTCCTGCGCGGTGATCTTCATGGCGGTGGCGGCATCGTGGGCCCGGCCCTGGTCGCGCCACAGGATCGAGGCCGCGCCCTCGGGCGAGATCACCCCGTAGATCGCGTGCTCCAGCATCAGGACGCGGTTGGCGGTGGCGATCGCGATGGCGCCGCCGGAGCCGCCCTCGCCGATGACGAGGGCGAGGTTCGGCACGCCGAGGGCGAGGCAGGCTTCCGTCGAGCGCGCGATGGCCTCGGCCTGGCCGCGCTCCTCCGCCTCGACGCCCGGGAAGGCGCCGGCCGTGTCCACGAAGGCGAGCACGGCCAAGCCGAAGCGGTCGGCGAGTTCCATCAGGCGCACCGCCTTGCGGTAGCCTTCGGGCCGGGCCATGCCGAAATTGTGCCGGAGCCGCGCCTCCGTGGTCGCGCCCTTCTCCTGGCCGATCACGCAGACCGGCCGGCCGCGGAAGCGCCCGAACCCGCCGACGATGGCCTCGTCCTCGCCGAAGCTGCGGTCGCCCGCGAGCGGCGTGAACTCGGTGATCAGCCCGGCGCAGTAATCGACGAAGTGCGGGCGCTGCGGGTGGCGGGCCACCTGCGTCTTCTGCCAGGGCGTCAGGCTCGCGTAGATCTCGGCGAGCGCCTGGGCGGCCTTGGCCTCCAGCCGCCCGACCTCCTCGCTGATGGAGACGGCGCCGTCGCGCGCGCCCACCGCCCGCAGCTCCTCGAGCTTCGCCTCCAGCTCCGCGACGGGCTTTTCGAAGTCGAGATAGGAGCGCATCACACCGTCGTCGGAGTTTTTTCGGGAATGGGACCGGCTCGCCGCGCGTCCGAGCCGCGCCGGCCGTCTCGCAGGCCCATATGGCGACGATGCGGCGCGGCCGCGAGAAGCCCCGTCCGAGCGGCGCGGAAACTGGCGAAGCGGGGCCGGCGTGTCAACGGCGCGTGCGTCCGGCGACAACTTCGCGCGAGCGTCGGGGGGACCGCCCGACCGAGGGTGACCATCCCGATCGCCAGCCGCTACAAGTCGGGGCGGACGCCGCGGCCGCACCGGCCGCCAAGCTTGAGGGCATTCATGAGTCTCACATCCAAGGCGGCATTGGTCACGGGCTCCACGAGCGGCATCGGGCTCGCCATCGCCAGGGCGCTCGCCCGCGAGGGCGCGAACGTCATGCTCAACGGCTTCGGCAGGCCCGACGAGATCGAGGCGACCCGAGCCGGCCTCGAAGCCGAGTGCGGGGTGCGGGTGCTCTATTCCGGCGCCGACATGACGCGGCCGCCCGAGATCGCCGCCATGGTCGCGGAGGCCGAGGGCGCGTTCGGGCAGGTCGACGTGCTCGTCAACAATGCCGGCATCCAGTTCGTCTCGGCCGTCGAGGAGTTCCCGCCGGAGAAGTGGGACGCCATCCTGGCCATCAACCTGTCCTCGGCCTTCCACACGATCCGGGCGGCGGTGCCGGGCATGAAGGCGCGCGGCTTCGGGCGCATCATCAACGTCGCCTCGGCCCACTCCCTCGTCGCCTCGCCCTTCAAGTCGGCCTATGTCGCGGCCAAGCACGGCATCGTCGGGCTGACGAAATCGGTGTCGCTCGAACTCGCCACGCACGGCATCACTGCGAACTGCATCTCGCCGGGCTACGTCTGGACGCCTCTCGTCGAGAGCCAGATTCCCGACACCATGAAGGCGCGCGGGATGACCAAGGAGCAGGTGATCGAGGAGGTGCTGCTCAAGGCGCAGCCCACCAAGGAGTTCGTCACCGTGGACCAGGTGGCGGCGATCGCGGTGTTCCTGTGCTCGCCGGCCGCCACCCAGATGACGGGCGCCAACCTCTCGGTCGACGGCGGCTGGACCGCCCAGTGACGCGATGGCCCGCCCCCGGCCCGGGCGGGCCGGGGGGCGGGGTTCGGCCTCAGCGGCGCCCGTGCAGGAGCAGGGCGAGGCCGTAGCCGACGGCGCCTGCGATCAGGAGCGCGATGAGCGGGTTCTCCTCGACGCGGGATCCGACCACGCGCTGGCCGTCCCGCAGGTAGGCGCCGCCGCGCTCGTAGGCGTCGCCCGCGTAGTCCTGCAGATCGTCCGCGACGTTGCGCAGCGTGTCCTTGGCCTGCCCGTAGGCATCCTGGGCGCGCCCCTGAGCCTCACGGAAACGGCCCTCCATCGAATCGCGGGACGATCCGATGAAATCACCGGCCGCTCCCTGAACCTTGCCGCCGACTTCCTTGGCGGTCCCGACGACGCGATCCGTATCAACCATGGTGGGTCTCCTCATCTCGGTGCCTCTTGCGGCCGCGGGGGCAGCCGCCGGCATCCGTCGATCTCCAAACGCCCGAGGACGCGTTTGTGCACCGCCAAGCCCAGGTTTTTACGTGCCGCAACCCGGGCGGGTACGGGCGCGTCATCTCGCGTCTCCCCGTCGAGTCCATCCGGCCGGCGATGCGGGGGCGGCGGTTCCGGGCCCGGGCCCGGCAGGTCCGGTCAGCCGCGGCTGCGGCCCTGCCGCATCAGCAGGACCGCCACCTCGGCGAGCGCCCGCAGCGTCCGCTCCGGGCCGGGACCGATCCGGCCGCGCCGCGGGCGCCGCGTGCGCGGCTCCGGCGGGATGTGCACGAACAGCACCGGGCAGGGCTCCGCGAGCGCACGGTAGTAGCTCGCATTGCACAGGTAGCGCCCGGCATCGCGCGACCGCGCCGCCGGGATGCCGTAGCGTCGCAGGGCGGCGAGAGCCAGGGCGGCGGCCGGGCTGCGCCGCTCCGGTGGCCCGTTCGGATCGACGGCGAGGCGCGCGGAGATTGTCCCGGAGGCGTCGGGGAACAGGCGGCTCGCCCGGTTCGTCCCGCGCGTCTCCACGCGCATCCGACGGGCGCGGCCCGCCACGCCGAACATCAGCACGGCGCCGGGCGCCTCGGCGAGGGCGGGGGCCAGGGCCCCGGGGATCGCTGCGTAGGCGGTGCGCAGCACGAGCCGTCGCGGCGGCCGGCCGAGCGCCAGCCCGAGGCGGGGCAGGGCGGCCAGCCTGCGGGCGAGCCTCGCGCTCGGGTTCTCGGGCATGCCGGGAAAGGGCCCGAACCCCGTGATGAGGAGAGGCCCACGCCCCATCACAGCCCGATCAGCGTCGCGATGGCCTCGGCGCCCGCGGCCGGCGAATGAAGGCCGCGCGCCACCTCGGCCTCGGCCTGAGCCGTGGCCCGGCGCACCTCGGCCGAGCCGACGAGGCGCTGATGCAGGCGCTCGTGGACGAGCGCCCACATCCACTTCACGTCCTGCTCGCGGCGGCGCTCGGCGATCTCGCCCGTGGCGGTGAGCTTTTCGCGGTGATCGACGATCCGGTCCCACAGCGCGTCGAGGCCCCTGTTGTTGAGGCCCGAGATCGTCACCACCGGCGGCGTCCAGGTGGCGGAGGCCGGCGTCATGATGTGGAGCGCCGCCCGGTATTCCGCGGCCGCCGCATTCGCCCGCCGCTCGCCCTCGCCGTCGTCGGCCTTGTTGACCGCGATCATGTCGGCGAGTTCGAGGATGCCCTTCTTGATGCCCTGCAGCTCGTCGCCCGCGCCGGGCAACATCAGGACGAGGAAGAAGTCGGTGAGATCGGCCACCGCCGTCTCGCTCTGCCCCACGCCCACCGTCTCGACGAGGATCACGTCGAAGCCCGCCGCCTCGCAGAGCAGCATGGTCTCGCGGGTCTTGGCCGCGACGCCGCCGAGGGTGCCCGACGAGGGCGAGGGCCGGATGAAGGCGTGCGGATCGGTGGCGAGCCGGGCCATGCGGGTCTTGTCGCCGAGGATCGAGCCGCCGGTCCGCGTCGAGGAGGGGTCGACCGCGAGCACCGCCACCTTGTGGCCGGCCCCCGTCAGATTCGCGCCGAGCGCGTCGATCGTCGTCGACTTGCCGACCCCCGGCACGCCCGTGATGCCGACCCGGATCGCGTTGCCGGTCCGCGGCAGGACGGCGTCGATCAGGTCGCGCGCGAGCGCCCGGTGATCGGACCGCTTCGATTCGGCGAGCGTGATCGCGCGCGCGAGCGCCGCGCGGTCGCCCGCGAGCAGGCGCTCGCGAAGCCGGTCGAGGTCGAGAGAGGGAGGGGCCATGCCGCCTTCATGCCGGGAGCGCCGCCGTTCGTCGAGGGGCCGGACGAAATTGAGAAGGGAGAGAAATGGGATCATCTTCCCTGCCGGCCGGGCGCAGGCGGAAAGTCTGCCTCGAAGTTTGACGCCAAGCCTGCCTCCAAGTCTGGCCGCCCGCAGACCGTCGCGGATCGGAAAGGTTCGGCGGAACGGGATCGACGATGCGAGCCGTCCTCCGCCGCGGCAGGCAACCAGTGGCGAGCGGCGGCCCTGTGCCGTTCGCGCCACAGCCCGCGCCTGCCCGCAATTCACACGCACCTCGTGCGGCATGTGCCCTGTCATGGCCAAGATTGTACGCCACCGGCTACGGGACCGGACCGGACGCGACGCGCCCGGCCACCCGTGCGGGACCGTGACGACATGATGCGCCAGACACCCCGGCTGACCCGACGCGGCCTCATGCGGATCGGCGCCCTGATGGGCGTGGCCGGCCTCGCGCCGAGCCTCGGCGCCTGCGTGGCCGACGGTCTCGTGACCGGCGCCGTGGTGGCGCCCGAGCGTCAGTCGGCCCTCGACGTCATGCCGGTCCTGCTCGTCGCCACGACGAGGAAGCCCGTCGGCAGCCCGCCGAAGGCGCCCTATTTCAACTCCGAGCGCGGGCGGGGCCTGAGCTTCGCCGAGGTGCGCCTGTCGCCGCCCGACCGCTCGCTCCTCGGCAAGGTCTCAGCCGTGGTCACGGGCGACTGGACGATCGGTGCCGTGCCGAAGGTCGAGACGGGCGGGGCGGCGGCCGACGCCTTCGCGCAGGCCGCGCTCGGGCGCGACGTGCTGATCTACGTCCACGGTTACCGGGAAACCTTCGAATCGGCCGCCGTGAGCGCGGCGCGCCTGTCGGACGGCATCCGTTTCCGCGGCGTCTCGGGCCTGTTCACTTGGCCCTCGGCGGCCGCGACCTTCGATTATGGCTACGACCGCGAGAGCGCGCTCTGGTCGCGCGATGCCTTCGAGGACCTGCTCAAGGCGCTCGCCAACTCGCCGAGCGGGGGGCGCATCAACATCGTCGCCCACTCGATGGGCACGCTGCTGACGCTCGAGACCCTGCGCATGCTGCGCGCCGAGGCCGGCGAGGCCGCGATGGCACGCATCGGCGCCGTGGTGCTGGCCGCGCCCGACATCGACATCGACCTCTTCACGAAGGGGGTCGAGCGCCTGGGGCCCGACGTCAACAAGATCACGGTGATCTCCTCGACGAACGACCGGGCGCTCGAACTGTCCAGCACGATCGCGGGCGGCGTGGTCCGGGCAGGCGCGGCCGACCGGGAGCGCCTGGAGGCGCTCGGCGTGCGCGTGGCCGACGCGTCCGATTACGGCGGCGGCCTCATCAACCACGATCTGTTCCTGTCGAATCCCGAGGTTCAGGGCGTGGTCAAGCGCGCGATCGTGCGGGGCGGCGGCGGCGCCTGATCCCCTCGGGCATCCGCGGCCGAAAGTCGGTGCGCGGGAGGGTTGGCGCGGGGGAGCATCCCTCGTACACGGACGCCTCGGCAGCCAAGGAGTCGCCTCCATGTTCACCCTCGAGATCGACGGCATCGCGGTGGCGGTCATCAACGGCACCGAGGAGGTCGCGCGCGACCTCTTCACCTGCGACGGCTTCAAGGAAGACATCCAGGCGATGACGAGCGACGGCCGGCCGCTCTGGAACGGCACCTCGGAACTGAAGGTGCGGCCCGCCAGCGAGGACGAGGTCGAGATCTTCGAGGACGCGCTGGCCGAGGACGATTCGGAGGGCGATTTCGAGTCCGACCCGCGCCACGCCGATTCGGCGGGCGACGACGAGGACGAGGCCGACATCGTATTCCTGCTCGACATCGACGAGGACGAGGATACCGACACGCTCCATTCCTGAGCGTTCAGGCCGCGCCGAGCCATTCGGTCACGCCCGCCGCCGAGCGGAAATCCTCGATCGCGTGGATCCGGGCCGCGGGCAGCGCGGTCCGCGCCATGGTGGCGAGCGCGTGGCCCGGGCCGAGCTCGATCACCGAGTCCGCGCCGTACTCGAGGACCTCCTCCAGGCAGGCGGCCCAGTCGATCGTCCGCGAGATCTGCCGGGCGAGCTTGTCCAGGCCCGCGGCCGCGTCGAAGACCGGGGCGCCGTCGAGCCCGCTGAGGAGCCGCGGGCTTCCGCGCGGCGGCCCGGTCAGGGGGGCTCGCGCCAGCACGTCGCGGAAGCGCGCGCTCGCCGTGGCCAGCAACGGCGTGTGCGAGGGCGTGTGGACCGGCAGCAGGATCGCCCGCTGCGCGCCGGCCGCGATCGCCTCCGCGCAGAGCGCTTCGAGCGCGTCGTGCGGTCCCCCCGCCACCACGCTGTCGGGGGCGTTGCGGATGGCGATGTGGCAGCCCCGGGCCTCGGCCATCGCTGCGAAGCGGGCCTGCGGCAAGCCGCGCAGGCCGGCGAGGCCCTGGCCGGGCGCGGCGGCCGCGTCCATGGCCTCCGCCCGCGCCGCCGCGAGCGCGAGGACTGTCTCCGGCGCGAGCCGGCCGGCGCAGCCCCAGGCGGCGAGATCCCCGACGCTGTAGCCGGCAACGATCACCCGGGCCGGGCTTACGGCGCGCACCAGCGTCCAGGCGGCCAGAGCCGCCGCGCAGACGAGGATCTGCCCGGTCCGGTTCTCGTGGAGCCGCGGGCCGCCCGCGCGCGCTACCTCGCGGGGATCCGCGCCGAGGAGCGGCGCCGCCGCGGCGAAGACGGGCTGCGCCGCCGGATGCTCGGCCGTGAGGTCGAACATGCCGGGATGCTGGCCGCCCTGGCCCGAGAGCAGCACCGCGAGTGTCATGTGCGGGTCATGCCGGCGCGCCTTCGACCGCGCCGACGAACAGCGTCATGGCGAGGAGATCGGCCGCACCCCCGGGGCTGAGGTTCCGCTCGACGAAGGCGCGGTGCAGCGCCTCCGCCCGAGGACGCCAGTCCGCCCGCCCGACACCGCCCTCCGCGATGAACCGGGCCGCCGCTCCTCGCGCGAAGGCGTAGCCCTCCGGGCCGCCACGGTGGAGGAGGTTCGTGTCCTCAAGATGCGCGACGAGCGCCAGGCACGCCTCGACCCGTGCGGCCTCCGGGTCGCCGGGCCGGAGGCGACGGCCTCGGCGCAGCGCCGGCAGGCCGACGCCGTAGAGCGTCGGGAAGCCCGCGGCCGCCTCGGCCGGCGCGCCGCCGACCCCGTGCCGCCGCCGCGCCCGCGCGCCGGGGGCGTGCAGCAGCACCGGCCCGTCGAGGATGCCGTCTGCGTAGCGTGCCCGCACCAGGGCGCCGAGGCTGCCGTCCGGACCGGCAGGGCGACACGCGCTTCCCCCGGCCGCGGCGCAGAGCAGGCCGAGTCCGAAGATCGCGCCGCGATGCGTGTTCACGCCGCCGGTCGCGGCACGCATGGCGGCCTCCGCGGCGATGCCGATGCGGCGCAGGGCCGGCATCGGCGCGCCGGCCGCGCCCGCCCGCGCGAGTTCCGAGAACCAGGGTTCGAGCGCCGCCGCGCTCGCCCGGAAGGTGCCGGCATCCATGTCGGCGTGGCTGCCGCTGTCGACGTGGCTGACGAGGCCGGGCTTCGGGTAGGTCTCGAGCTCCTCGCCCAGGCAGGCGACCGCGATGCGGGCGATGGTCCCGGGCCGGCCGGCCTCGGCTGGGCGCGCCTGCGCGGCCGGCAGCGCGCTCACGCGTCGGCTCCGAGCAGGACCGGTCCGACCGCGCGCAGGGCAAGCCCGTCGCGATGCTTGGCGAGCACCGTGCCGGCCTCGCCCGGCGCGCGCAACTCGCGCCAGTTCAGGCCGCTGCCGTCGGCGAGCAGGATCTCGCCGTCGAGGCGCATCGGCGCGCGCGCCTCGATCGCCGCGATGGCGTCGAGGAATCCGCGCGCGATCGGACCGGAGACGGGCCAGAGCAGGTCGAGATCGGAGGTGGCGGAGAGGTAGGGCAACCCGGTCAGGCTCTGCCAGAGCAGGCCGCCGAACACCCGCGGCATCAGGCCGTGGCGCTCGCCCAGCCCGATGACGGCCCGAAGCGTCGGATGCCATGCCTCCGGGGCGGCATCGAGCGCCCGCGCGACCGTGACCGGCGCGCGCGGCCGGACCGCCTCCGGAGCGAGGCCGAGGCCGATGCGGCGCTTGCCGTCGGCCGGCGGCAGGGGCAGGCCGACCGGGACCCGCGCGCTCGCCTCGCCGGGATGGCGGCGGCGCACGATCACGGGGAAGCCCCGCTCGGCCCAGCCGGCCAGGTGCGGCGCTCCCGCGAGGTCGGGGCGCCCGGCGAGCGCCGCTGCCCAGGCGGCGGGTTCCACGTCGAGGAGGTCGTGGCGCCGGTGCCCGTCAGGCACGGCCGGCATGCTGCCTCGCTTCCCGGATCACCTGAGCGGCGATCTCCTGCGCGACGGGCCGGCCGGCACGCTCGCGGCCGACGGCGTCGCGGGTGTCGGCCGCGGGCAGCGCGTCGAGCACGGCCGCGATCTGCGGCCCGAGGGGCGCGGCCGGATCGAGGACGCCCTGCACGGCGCCCGTCTGCACCATGTTGTCGAGCCCCGGCGCGAAGACGGGCGTGTCCTTCGCCATGGCTTCCAGCTTGTCGAGGGGCATCTTGGTGACGCGGGCCACGGAAGGCAGGTCCATCACGCTCGGATGGGCGCCGGGCAGCCCGACGAGGACGCGCGTGGCGAGCGCGGTGGCGATGAAGGCGCCGGCCGCGGTGTGGCCGTAGACGAGGCCGACCGTCGGGTGGCCGCCGGCATCGGCGAGCAGCAGGCACTTCGCGAGATGCGCGAGGTACTCGTTCAGGCCCAGCAGCTCGTCGCGCCGGCTCATGCGCTGGCTGTCGGAATCGATCGCCACGAGGATCGGCGTGCCGCCGCCCTCCCGCACCACGTCGAGGACGTGGCGGCTCAGCCAGGCGGCGCCCTCGATGCCGAGCGGCGTGTTGCCGTCGACGCCCACCACCGCGAGGCGCCCGTCCCGGAACGGCCCGTCGCCGCTCACGAGCCCGTCCGCGACCGAGACCGCGTGGCCGTCGGGGAAGAGCGAGGTTAGGATCTCAGCGAGCGTCATGGGTGGTCTCCGCGAGGCTGGCCACGAGGGCGTCGAAGTCGCCCGTCGTCATCGCCGGCACGGCGGCCGGGTCGTTGACGCCGAGCCGCGCCCAGATCTCGGTGGCGTCGCGGCACGCGCCGAAGCGCCCGAGGCGCTCCTCCAGGCGCGCCTGCTCGGCCTCGAGCGTCGCGAGGTCGAAGGCTGGCGCCCGCCCGATCAGGTCGAGCGCGGCAGCGCGGAAGGCCGCCACCGTGTCGTCCGCGAAGGCGTCGGCGCCTCCCGTGAGCCGGCGGTGCTTGCCGCCCATGGTGCGCCAGACGAGCGCCCGGTCGCGGGAATCGAATTCCTCCGCGCCCTTGTTGGTCTCGATCACCTCCGGTCCGGAGACGCTGATGCGCCCGCCCTCCGAGACGGCGAGCCGCGAGCAGGTGCCGGCGATGAGACCGCCGCCGCCGTAGCAGCCGGCGCGGCCCCCGATCAGGCCGATCACGGGCATGCCCGCGCGCCGGACCTCGGCGATCGCCCGCATCACCTCGGCGATCGCGGTCTCGCCGGCATTGGCCTCCTGCAGGCGCACGCCGCCCGTGTCGAACAGGATGAGCACGGCGGACGGCCTCACCGCCAGGGCGGCCCGCAGCAGCCCGACGAGCTTGGCGCCGTGCACCTCGCCGAAGGCGCCGCCCATGAAGCGGCCCTCCTGCGCGGCGACGAGCACCGGCTCGCCGTCGAGCGCACCGGCGCCCACGACCATGCCGTCGTCGAAGGCGCGCGGCAGGTCGAACAGCGGCAGGTGCGGGCTCATCCGCCGCTGCTCGGGGCCGATGAACTCGCGGAACGTGCCCGGATCGAGCAGGCCGTCGACGCGCGCGCGGGCGCTCGCCTCGTACCAGCTCGCGGTGCGCGGGTCGGTGATGCGCTCGCTCACGTCAGGCCTCCATCAGCCGGGCGCCCTGGAGCAGGCGCAGGGACACGGTGTCGGGGCGCGCGCCCCCGTCGTTGACGGTGATGCGGAGGCCGCCGGGCTGCGCCCGCGCGACGAAATCCGCGACCACCGCCTCCCAGACGTCGCCGTAGCCGTGGATCGGAGTCTCGACCTCGACCGTGCAGGCGTCGGGCGGCAGCGCGCGCTCGAGGAGCACTTCGAGGTTGCCGGAGGCCACGACGCCGGTGATCGCCTGCGGCTTCGCGCCGGCGAGCGGCTTCTTCGTCGTGTGGCGGAAGGTCAGCTTTTCCATCGCGACGGTCCCTCACCAGTTCCGAAACTTGGCGGGCGGCTCGTAGAGGCCGCCCGACCAGTGCACGAGATCCTTGATCGACCGGGCGGCGAGCAGCGAGCGGTCGGCGTCGAGGGGCTCGATCCCGAGATCCTCCGGGCGGCGCACGATGCCGCGCTCGCGCAGGCGCTCCACCATGGCGCGGTCGCGGCCCCGGCCGATCTCGGTGTAGCCCGCCACCCCGCGGATCGCCTGCTCGCGCTCGTCGGCGGTGCGGCAGAGGAGGAGGTTGGCGATGCCCTCCTCGGTGACGATGTGGGTCACGTCGTCGGCGTAGACCATCACGGGGGCGAGCTCGAGCCCGAGCTTCCTGGCGAGTTCCAGCGCGTCGAGCTTCTCCACGAAAGCCGGCACCAGCTTCTCCCCGAAGGTCTCGACGATCTGCACCACGAGCTTGCGCCCGCGCATCAGGGCCGGATCGCCGCCGGTTCGCGCCTCGCGGCCCGCCTTCATCCAGGTGTCGGAGGGGTGGCGCCGCCCGTGCGGGTCCGAGCCCATGTTGGGCGCGCCGCCGAAGCCCGCCACCCGCGACTGCGTGACGGTCGAGGAATGGCCCGACAGGTCGATCTGCAGCGTCGAGCCGATGAAGAGGTCGCAGGCGTAGAGGCCCGCCGTCTGACAGAAGGCCCGGTTCGAGCGGAGGCTGCCGTCGCTTCCCGTGAAGAACACGTCCGACCGCTCGCGGATGTAGCGGTCCATGCCGACCTCGGAGCCGAAGCAGTGGATCTGCTGCACCCAGCCCGACTCGATGGCCGGGATCAGCGTCGGGTGCGGGTTGAGCGCCCAGTGGGTGGCGATCCTGCCCTTCAGCCCGAGCCGCTCGGCGTAGGTCGGCAGCAGAAGCTCGATCGCCGCGGTGCCGAAGCCGATGCCGTGGTTGAGGCGGCGGATGCCGTACTCGGCGTAGATCCCCTTGATCGCCATCATGGCCATCAGGATCTGCGTCTCGGTCATCGCCGCGGGATCGCGGGTGAAGAGCGGCTCCACGTAGAAGGGCCGGTCGGCCTCGACCACGAAATCGACCCGGTCACCCGGGATGTCGACGCGGGGCACCTTGTCCACGATCTCGTTGACCTGGGCCACCACGACGCCGTTCTTGAAGGCGGTGGCCTCGACCACCGTCGGCGTGTCCTCGGTGTTCGGCCCCGTGTAGAGGTTGCCCTCCCGGTCCGCCGAGACGCCCGCGATCAGCGCCACGTTCGGCGTCAGGTCGACGAAGTAGCGGGCGAACAGCTCCAGGTAGGTGTGCACCGCCCCGAGCTCGATCTCGCCGCCGTAGAGCATCCGGGCGATGCGCCCGCCCTGCGGGCCCGAATACGAGTAGTCGAGCCGCTTCGCGATGCCCTGCTCGAAGACATCGAGATGCTCCGGCAGGACGATGCCCGACTGCACCATGTGCAGGTCGTGGACGCGGCTGGGGTCGCATTGACTCAAGCCCCTGGCGAGGCAGTCGGCCTGCTTCTGGTTGTCGCCCTCGAGGCAGACCCGGTCACCCGGCCGCAGGATCGCCTCGAGCAGGCCGACCACCTGCTCGGCGGCCACGACCTTGCCGGCCGCGTGCGCCCGCCCCGCCTCGATCCGCGCGTCGCGGGCTGCCCGCTCCTGACGCCAGCCGGTCATCCATCCGCTCCCTGGTTTGGGCCCGCATATGCGGGAGAGTTCCCGGAGGCCCTCGTTGCATACGGAATGTGCGCTTCTTCATGAACTTGTATGCCGCCTTGCCAAAAAGTCAATAGCAAGTATACTCTGGGCCAATAAAAACGAATCAAGGGATACAGGAAGGAAGCGCCCCATGCCGTGTGCATACACAACGCGCGTCGGAGCCAAATCGGCTCCCCCGACATGCCCGGGAGCGGAGGATTGCCGATGACCATCTTCGGTGTCGCGCTCCTCGCCATCTGCACCCTGGTCGGGGTGTATCTCGGCGATCTCCTCGGCATCCTGCTCGGCGTGAAGGCCAATGTCGGCGGCGTCGGCCTCGCCATGATCCTGCTGATCGCGGCCCGGGTCTGGATGGTCCGGCAGGGCAAGCTCGGCCACGGCACCAAGCTCGGGGTCGAGTTCTGGGCGACCATGTACATCCCCATCGTGGTCGCGATGGCGGCCCAGCAGAACGTGGTGGCGGCGGTGAGCGGCGGCCCGATCGTGATCATCGCGGCCACCGGGTCGCTGCTCCTGTGCTTCGCCTTCGTGGCGCTCCTCGGCCGGTTCGGCCGGCGCACGGACGGGACGAGCCCGGAGGTCGAGCACGGCGGTTCCGTCATCGGCGGCGACACGGACGGCGAGCCGGCGCATCCCGCGCCCGCCCTCCCGGCGACCGGGAGGTGAGCGCCATGATGCACATGATCGAGCACGTCTTCGTCGAGCAGAGCCTCGTCACCGCCTTCGCGGCGGTCGGCGCGCTGATGCTGGTCTCGAACTTCGCGGGCAAGCGCCTGACCAAGGGGCGCGTCCACGGATCCGCCATCGCGATCGTGCTGGGCCTCGTGCTCGCCTATGTCGGCGGGCGCATCACGGGCGGGCAGAAGGGGGTCGCCGACATCCCGGCGCTCGCCGGCATCGGCCTGATGGGCGGTGCCATGTTGCGGGACTTCGCGATCGTGGCGACCGCCTTCGAGGTGGACGTCGTCGAGGCGCGCCGCGCCGGCATCCTCGGCGTGGTGGCGCTGGCTCTCGGCACCGTGCTGCCCTTCATCGTGGGGGCGGCGACCGCCGTGTCCTTCGGCTACCACGACGCGGTCTCGATCACGACGATCGGGGCCGGTGCCGTCACCTACATCGTCGGGCCCGTGACGGGGGCCGCGCTCGGCGCCGATTCCACCGTCATGGCGCTCTCCATCGCCACCGGCGTCACCAAGGCCGTGATGGTGATGGTCGGCACGCCGCTCGTCGCCCGCCTGATCGGCCTCGACAATCCGCGCTCGGCCATGGCATTCGGCGGCCTGATGGGCACGGTGAGCGGCGTCGCCGGCGGGCTCGCCGCCACCGACCCGAAGCTCGTGCCCTACGGCGCGCTGACGGCGACGTTCCACACCGGCATCGGGTGCCTCGTCGGCCCGTCGCTGTTCTTCCTGATCGTGCGGGCGCTGGTGGGATGAGCCGAGCCTCGCCGCACGTTTTCCGACGGGGACGGTGCGGCGCCGAGCCGGGGGGTGACAGCATGGACGGAATCGTCGAGGGCCGCGGGCTCCTGTCCGATCAGATCCGCAACGCGCTGACCGACGAGATCGCGGCCGGGACGCTGGCGGCCGGCATCGCCCTCGACGAGCAGGAGCTCGCCGACCGCTTCGGCGCCTCGCGCACGCCGGTCCGCGAGGCGCTGCGCCAGCTCGCCTTCAACGGCCTCGTGGAAGTGCGCCCCCGTCGCGGCGTCGTCGTCACCCGGATGACGCCCGAGCGCATCATGGACATGTTCGAGACCACCGCCGAGTTCGAGGCGATGTGCGTGCGGCTCGCCACCTACCGGATGACGCCGCTGGAGCGCAGCGCCCTGATGGACCTGCACGAGCGCTCAGGCGACATCGTCGAGGCAAACGACTTCGACGCCTACGACGCCCTCAACCGCGAGTTCCACGAGACGCTCTACCGGGCGACCCACAACGGCTTCATGGCCGAGCAGGCGCTCGCCATCCGCACCCGCCTCTCGGCCTTCCGGCGCACGCAATTGCGCCAGGGCGAGCGCATCCGCCGGTCGCGTGCCGAGCATGGCGAGATCCTGGCGGCGGTCGCGGAGGGCGACGGCGAGGCCGCGTCGCGCCGCATGCGCGCGCATATGCTCAACGCCGCGAGCGCGCTCGGGCATTACATCGCCGAGCATACGGGCGATTGATCCGTAGGGACCGGCCGCTCACTCCGCCTCCCTGCGCCCGCCCTCGATCGCCTGCAGAAGCTCGCGCAGGAGCGGCCCGACCGCGCGCAGCTCGGTGCGGTGCGCCTCGCTCAAGGTCCGCAGCACCCCCTCGGCCTTCTCGGTGAGCGCCAGCTCGACCCGGCGGCGGTCGGCGGCCGAGGGCGAGCGGGTGACCAGGCCCGCGGCATCGAGCCGGTCGGCCAGCTCCGCTGCCGTGTGGGGGGCGATGATCAGGCTCTCGGCGAGTTGCCCGACGCTGACCGGCGGCTCCGCGCCCTTGATCGCGAGGAGCGCCTGGTGCTGCTGCGGCGGCAGGCCCGCCCGCCGCGCCGCCGCCTTGCTGAAAGCGAGGAACCGCCGCAGCGCCTGGCGGAAGGCCGCGAGCGCCGCGTAATCGGCCTGCGCCAGCGTCGGGTCCTCGGTCCGCGCCATCGATCGGATCTCCCAGGCTTGCCGTCCCGTTCGGGGCAATCCCGATCGCGGCCCCGCGGTCACTCGCGGATCGTCGCCCGGGCGCAACCCAACCGCGACGGCAGCGCCCGGGAACGGATGCGCGCCGCGCAACCCCTCCTAGCATCTGGCCGCGCAACACTCGCCCTCAAAACACTTGATTGCATCGTATTACGATATAAATCGGCTGCTATGTGCGCTGCAGCGTCGGGTCGATGCCGCGCGGACGATCCTCGAACGGGAGCCGGTGGACGACATGACGACGGGAACGGGAGCGGATGGCGGCACGGCACCGTCGCGCAGGGCGCTCGGCGACTTCACGGCCGACCGGCGCACCCTGATCCTCACGGCGATGGCCGTGGTGATCGGGTCGGGCGGCGCGCTCGCCGCCTACGGGCTCGTGACGCTGATCGCCGTCGTCTCGAACCTCGTCTGGCTCGGCCGGCTCGGCACGCACCCGATCAGCTTCGCGGCCGTCGCGCGCTCGCCCTGGATGGTGGCCGCCCCCGTTCTCGGCGGCCTCGCCATCGGCCTGATGGCCCGCTTCGGCTCGGAGAAGATCCGGGGCCACGGCATCCCGGAGGCGATCGAGGCGATCCTGATCGGGCGCAGCCGGATGTCCCCGAAGGTCGCGGTGCTGAAGCCCGTCTCCTCGGCCCTCTCGATCGGCACCGGCGGCCCGTTCGGCGCGGAGGGGCCGATCATCATGACGGGCGGCGCCATCGGCTCGCTCTTCGCGCAGTTCTTCCACATGAGCGCGGCGGAGCGGAAGACGCTCCTCGTCGCGGGCGCGGCCGCCGGCATGACGGCGATCTTCGGCACGCCGGTGGCCGCGGTTCTCCTCGCGGTCGAGCTGCTGCTGTTCGAGTGGAAGCCGCGCAGCTTCATCCCCGTCGCGGTCGCCTGCGTGATCGCGACGGCCTGGCGGCCCTTCCTGTTCGAGGCCGGCCCGCTCTTCCCCTTCGCGGCGGGCCTGCCCCTCTCGCCTCGGCTGTTCGGGCTCGCGATCGTCGCCGGGGCCGTGGCGGGCCTGCAATCGGGCCTGCTGACGACGCTGCTGTACCGGGCCGAGGACGCGTTCGAGCGCCTGCCGATCCACTGGATGTGGTGGCCGGCCCTCGGCGGCCTCGTCGTCGGCCTCGGCGGCCTGATCGAGCCGCGCGCGCTCGGCGTCGGCTACGACGTGATCGGCGACCTCCTGGACGGACACCTGCTCCTCGGCGCGGCCGCCGCCATCCTCGTCGTCAAGGCGGCGATCTGGCTCGTGGCGCTGGCCTCCGGCACCTCGGGCGGGGTGCTGGCGCCGCTCCTGATCCTCGGCGGGTCGCTCGGCTACATCGAGGGCGCCGTCTTGCCGGGCACGCCGGGCTTCTGGGCGCTGATCGGCATGGCGGCGATGATGGGGGGCACCATGCGCGCGCCGCTGACCGGCGCGCTCTTCGCCGTGGAGCTGACCGGCGACATGCACGCCCTGGCGCCGCTGCTCGCGGCGACGACCACCGCCTACGCCGTCACGGTGCTGCTCCTGAAGCGCTCGATCCTCACAGAGAAGATCGCCCGGCGCGGCGTGCACATCACCCGCGAATACGCCGTCGACCCGTTCGAGCTGACGCGGGTCTCGTCCATCATGGTCCGGGAGGTCGAGACCCTGCGGGCGGAGATGCCGGTCGAGGAGGCCCTGCGCTTCTTCGCGTCGGAGGCGCCGCGCCACCGGGCCTACCCGGTCCTCGACGCCGCCGGGGTGCCGGTCGGGCTCGTCACCCTGCGGGACCTGATGCGCTGGCGGCGCTCGGGCGGCGCCGTGACCGGCAGCCTTGCCGACCTCGTCTCGGACGCGGCGCTGCCGCTCGCCCATCCGGAGGACACGGTGGGCCACCTCGCCGACCTGATGGTCGCGGGCGATCACGGGCGCGTGCCCGTGGTCGAGCCCGGCAGCCGCCGCCTCGTCGGGCTGGTGGCGCGCAAGGACCTGCTGCGCATCCGCGAGGCGAGCGGGCACCTGGAACGGCGGCGGGAGCGCTTCTACCGCCGTCACGTCCGGCGCCGCCGCGGCGCCGGCGCAGCGGCGGCGGAGGCTCAGGTCAGCACGACGACCTTGGTGCCGACCGCGACGCGGCCGTAGAGGTCGATCACGTCCTGGTTGATCATCCGGATGCAGCCCGACGAGACGCTGTGGCCGATCGAGTTCGGCTCCAGCGTCCCGTGGATGCGGTAGAGCGTGTCCTTGTTGTCCTGCCACAGGTAGAGCGCGCGGGCGCCCAGCGGGTTGCGCGTGCCGCCGGGCACGCCGAGGCCGCTCTGGAGCTGGCTGACCTCGCGGGCGAGCTTCGGCGTGCGGGCGATCATCTCCTTGGGCGGGTACCAGTCCGGCCAGGCCTGCTTCGAGTTGATCGTGGAGGCGCCCGACCAGGAGAAGCCCTGCTTGCCGACGCCCACGCCGTAGCGGCGTGCCCGGCCGCCGGACTGCACCAGGAACAGGTGATGCGCGCGCGGGTCGACCACGATGGTGCCGGGCTCGTGGCGGCCCGAATACGAGACCTCCTGGCGCAGGAAGACGGGGTTCGCCTTCCGCCAGTTGAAGGCCTGGACTGGGAACGGGTCGTCGGTGATCGCCGCGTAGGCGCGGGCATAGTCGATCGGCCCGTCATCCAACGGCCGATCGACGGCGGCCCTCTGCCGGGGCTCGCCCGGGATGCCCGGCTGCGGCGCCGGCTCCTCGGCGCGGCGGCGCGGCGGCTCGGAGCCCGGCACCGGCCGGCCGTAGGATTCGCGGCCCGAATAGGGCACGTACTCGCCGCCCCGGCGGCGGTAGAGCGCCCCGTTCTGGTCGCGGTAGAGGCGGTCGTCGTCGTAGCCCCCGAAGCCGTCGATGGCGCCGTCGGGGAGCGGACCGCCCTGCTGCGCGAGGCCGGAGAGCGTGGATCGAAGCAGCACGAGGCCCGTCATCGAGCCGGTGAGCAGGGTGCGGCGCGTCAGTCTGGACATGGGTTTCGAGACGTCCCTTCGCGCCCCGGCCAATCCTCGCGGGGAGGTCCGGGGTCTCAATCAGTCCTGGGCCGCCCCAACGCGGCCAAGCTCGACTTTGAGAGCGTCCTAGCAAAGTTGAGGGCCCCGCGTCACGTCTCGACATCTGCATGGCGGCGTCGACGGCCGCGCACCTTCGGAACGCGGTCGACGGTCCGTCAACGGGCAGGCTCCATTTCGCCGAGGATGGTGCGGCGGGCCGATTCACCATTCCGGATGAGAGCGTGGAAAAGCCGGTCTCCGGCGATTGCGGGACGGCGGAGCCAGGCGCATATCGCAGGTCGTCTCGCCCCCGAATCCCGGATCCATCCCGTGCCGGTTCTCCTGCCTCGGCCCTCGCGCGCGCGCTTCCTCCTGCTCGCGGGTGCGGCCCTCTGCCTGTGTGCCGGACCGGCCGAGGCGCGGCGCTCGGCGACCTCCGCCGCGGCTCAGCCGGACGCGCAGCCGGGCGTCGCCTGGGCCTCGGGCGAGGCGCAGCCCCCGAACTGCACCCGCGGCCGGCGCAAGTTTTGGCAGGCCGGCGAGGGCTGGGTGGTGCGCACGATCACGGCCTGCCGCTGAGGCCGCCGCTTCGACTGGCGACAGCGCCGCCTTCCTGGGCAGGCTTGGCGGGCGCCTCTTTCCTGGGCAAGGCTGCCTTGCGCTGCAGCAAGGACGAGCACCCGGGCGGGTGAAGGCGCGCGCCGCACCGGGGCGCCGGCGCGCCGCGCCGCCTGGCACGCTTGCTGCAAGGCACGCCGCGTCGCCGCGCGAAGCGGCGCGCGGGGCAACGGCGCCCCGCATCGCGGACGGTGTGAGTCCGGTCCCCCGACCCGAGCGGAAGCCTAGCGGCGCGCCGCCCCAGCGAGACGAGCACCCCCATGGCCAGTTTCAAGACCGTGATGAAGTCGGGGCACCCCCCGACCCTGTTCGCCGCGTTCCTCTACTTCGATTTCTGCTTCGCGATCTGGGTCCTGAACGGCGCCATGGGCCCGTTCATCACCGAGACCTACAAGCTGACCCCGGCCCAGACCGGCTTCATGATCTCGCTGCCGATCATGGCGGGCGCGATCATGCGCTTCCCCCTCGGCGTGCTCGCCCAGTATATCGGCCGCAAGAACGCGGCGATCACGGAGATGAGCCTCATCATCGCCGCGATGGCGTTCGGATTCTTCCTCGTCGACACCTTCGACGAGGTGCTGGCGATGGGCGTGCTGCTCGGCATCGCGGGCGCCTCCTTCGGCGTCGCGCTCTCGCTGGGCTCCGGCTGGTTCCCGCCCGAGCACAAGGGCCTCGCCATGGGCATCGCGGGCGCCGGCAACTCGGGCACGGTGCTGGCGGTCCTGTTCGCGCCCCCGCTCGCCCAGGCCTATGGCTGGCAGGCCGTCTACGGCTTCGCCGGGCTGGTGATGCTGATCCCGCTCCTCGTCATGATCGTCTTCGCCAAGGAGCCGCCCGACCGCGAGCACCAGTCCTTGAAGGAGCACGTCGCCTGCCTGTTCGAGAAGGACGGCTGGGCCTTCAGCCTCGTCTACGTCATCACCTTCGGCGGCTTCATCGGCCTGTCGAACTTCCTGCCGACCTTCTTCTACGAGCAGTTCGCCGTCACCAAGATCGAGGCCGGGCGCCTCACCATGCTCGCCGCCATCATGGGCTCGGGGATCCGCATCGTCGGCGGCTACTTCGCGGACCGGGTCGGCGGCATCCTGGTCCTGTCGGTGGTGCTGCTCGCGGCCATCGCGTCGTTCCTGCTCCTGACCTCGGCGCCCTCGCTCGCGCTCACCACGATCCTGTTCATGCTCTGCTTCGCGGCGCTCGGCGCCGGCAACGGCGCGCTGTTCCAGCTCGTGCCGCTGCGCTGGCCGACCAATACGGCCGTGGCGGGCTCCATGATCGGCGAGGTCGGGGCGCTCGGCGGCGCGATCCTGCCGAACGTGATGGGCTTCTCCAAGCAGTATACCGGCTCCTTCGCGGTGGGCTTCATCGCCTACGCGGCCATCGCGGCCCTGGTCCTCGGCTGCCTCTACCTGTGGCAGCGCAACTGGGTCGGCGCCTGGGTCGGCCCGCGCGGCAAGGTCCTGGCGCCGCCCGCGCGCGCGCCTCTGCCCGAGGGCCGGCTGGAGCCCGCCGCGGTGTGACCGCCATCGCGCCGGGCGCGGGATCGGGGACCGGGCGCCCCCGTTCCCGCCCTCGGGACCGGCGGGCGCGCGGTCCGTACGGGCTTGCCCGCGCGCTTGTCAGCCCCGCGCGGCCATGCTCAACCCGCGCCATGCCAGACGCCAGCCCGACCGCACCGCGCCAGACCAAGCGCTTCGAGCAGAAGCGGGAGGCGATCCTCGACGCCGCCGCCAAGCGCTTCAACGAGCGGGGCATCCGCGGCACCTCGCTCGCCGACGTCTCCTCCGGCGTCGGCCTGATGACGAACTCGATCACCTACTACTACCGCCGCAAGGAGGATCTCGCGGCGGCCTGCTTCCTGGCGAAGATCGGCTGGCTCGACGCGCTGATCGGCGAGGCCGAGGGTGCCGGGCCGCCCGAGGCCCGCCTGCGCACCTTCCTGGATCTCTACTGCCGGGGGCTCGCGGCCATGGCGACGGGTGAGCGCCCGGCCCTGATCCGCTTCCACGACGTGCGGGCCCTTCCGAGCCCGCAGGCCGAGACGGTGTTCGCGGCCTATAACGGCTTCTTCCGTCGCATGCGCGCGCTCTGCCTGGAGGCGGACGCGGTCCCCGATCTCGACCGGGTCGCCCGCAACACCCGCACGCACCTCCTCGTCTCGGTGGTGCAGACCATGCGGGTCTGGATCGACCGCTACGAGCCGAACGACTACCCCCGCGTCGGCGCGCGCGTGGCGGACCTGCTGCTGCGCGGGCTCGCCGGCCCCGCCAGTCCCTGGCCGCCCGCCCGCGCCC
Organism: Methylobacterium nigriterrae; assembly: GCF_037106235.1. Classification (NCBI taxonomy): domain Bacteria; kingdom Pseudomonadati; phylum Pseudomonadota; class Alphaproteobacteria; order Hyphomicrobiales; family Methylobacteriaceae; genus Methylobacterium; species Methylobacterium nigriterrae. The sequence goes on from NZ_JBAWTG010000014.1 coordinate 91,794, forward strand.
TGGCCGTCCCGCCGCAAGAGACCGCGGCGCTCGAGACGGCGCCGGGCGACGCCTTCCTGCGCGCCGCCACGATCCTGATCAACGAGCAGGGATATCGCGGCGCCTCGGTCGAGAAGATCTCGGCGCATCTGCGCGTCACCAAGGGCTCGTTCTACCACCACAACGACAACAAGGACGACCTCGTCGCCCATTGCTTCGCCCGGACCTTCGACCGGATCCGCCGGGCCCAGGACGCGGCCGACGCGGCGGGCGGGACGGGCTGGGAACGCATCACGGCGGCGACCGGCACCCTCGTGCGGCACCAGCTCTCGGAATCCGGGCCGCTCCTGCGCTGGATCGCGGTCGGGGCCCTGCCTGAGGGCCTGCGCGCCGACGTGACGCGCACGATGCAGCGCCTCTGGGAGCGCGTCGCCTTCCCGATCGCCGACGGCATCGCCGACGGCTCGATCCGTCCCTGCGACCCGTCCATGGCGGCGCAGGTCGTCAACAGCGCGATCGACGCGGCGTCCGAGCTCGACCGCTGGGCGCGGGACATCGACGGCGCGGCCGCGCAGGCGAACTATGTCTTCCCGCTTTTCGCCGGCCTCTACGCGCCGCCGCCCCGCTGAGCCGATCCGGAGGATTTACACGCTTCGGTTGCAAAAAATTCGTGCGCCTGCGGACCGTTCCTCGACAGGACGTGGATGGATCCGGGCACCGAAACGTGTGACGATCGGTTGCAATCCGCGCATACCATCGGATATTGAATGCATTATACGTGATGCGGAGCGGCTGGCCAGGTTCAGCCGCGGATCGCGCGCGGCGAGCATCCCGAACGGGGGCGGCCGCGCCACGGGCCAAGCCGGGTGATAACCGGCGGACGGTTTGGAAGCGAAAGGGAACGCCCATGATGAAGCGCCTGAGCGCCACGAACAGCGTGCTGTTCCTGCTCTGCCTGATGTATTTCATCACCTATCTCGATCGGGTGAACATCGCCACGGCCGGCGCGGTGATCAGCAAGGATCTCGGCCTCACGAACACGCAGTTCGGCCTGATCCTCTCGGCCTTCGCCTACCCGTACGCGATCTTTCAGGTCATCGGCGGCTCGGTGGGCGACCGCTTCGGGGCCCGGCTGACGCTCCTCGTCTGCGGCGTGATCTGGGCGGCGGCGACGGTGTTGACCGGCCTCGTCGGCGGCATCGTCAGTCTGTTTCTGGCTCGGGTGCTCCTCGGCTTCGGAGAGGGCGCGACCTTCCCGACCGCGACGCGGGCGATGCAGAACTGGACGGCGCCCGGCAAGCGCGGCTTCGCCCAAGGCATCACCCACGCCTTCGCGCGGCTCGGCAACGCGGTCGCCCCGCCGATCGTCGCCTTCCTGATCTACCATTTCGGCTGGCGCTACAGCTTCGTCGTCCTGGGGCTCGCGAGCTTCATCTGGGTGGTGATCTGGTATCTCTACTTCCGGGACGATCCGGCCGATCACAAGAACATCACCCAGGCCGAGCTCGACGTGCTGCCGCCGCCCCGCAAGGTCGGCGCCAAGCAATCCGTGCCGTGGGGCCGCCTGACGAAGCGCATCCTGCCCGTCACCGTCACGTATTTCTGCTACGGCTGGACTCTGTGGCTGTTCCTCGGCTGGCTGCCGACCTTCTTCAAGCAGAGCTACGGCCTCGATCTCAAGAACTCGGCCCTGTTCGCCTCGGGCGTCTTCTTCGCGGGCGTGGTCGGCGACACGCTCGGTGGCGTGCTCTCGGACGGAATCCTCAAGCGCACCGGCAGCGTGAAGCTCGCCCGGCTCTCGGTCATCGTGGTCGGCTTCCTCGGCGCGGCCGCGAGCCTCGCGGGCGTGTTCTTCACCAAGGACCTCACCGCGGTGGCGCTGCTCCTGTCCTCCGGCTTCTTCTTCGCCGAGCTCGTCATCGGCCCGATCTGGTCGGTGCCGATGGACATCGCTCCGAAATATGCCGGCACCGCGAGCGGCCTGATGAACACCGGCTCGGCGATCGCCGCCATCGTCTCGCCGATCGTGTTCGGCCTCGTGGTCGACATGACCGGCGACTGGACGCTGCCGTTCGCCGGCTCGATCGGCCTGTGCCTGCTCGGCGCGGTGCTGGCCTTCACCATGCACCCGGAGCGCCCCTTCGTGGAGGCGGCGGACGAGGCGGCGCCGCCGATCCCGGCCGCCGCCGCGGCGACGCGCTGAGGCCGACATGGCGGAGGCAACCAGTTCGAAGCGCAGCGGCCCGCTCAGCGGCGTGCGGGTCGTCGAGCTCGCCCACATCATGGCGGGCCCGGTCTGCGGGCTGATGCTCGGCGACATGGGCGCCGAGGTGATCAAGGTCGAGAAGATCGACGGCGGCGACGATACCCGCCGCTCAGTCCCCCCGGCGCTCGAGGGCGAGAGCGCCGCCTACCTGATGATGAACCGCGGCAAGCGCGGCATCGCCCTCGACCTCAAGGCGCCCGAGGGCAAGGCGATCCTGCGCCGCCTGCTCCAGGGCGCCGACATCCTGATCGAGAATTACCGGGCCGGCACGATGGAGCGGCTCGGGCTCGGCTACGAGGCGCTGCGGGCCGAGTTCCCGGGGCTGATCTACTGCTCGCTCTCGGGCTTCGGCCGCTCCGGCCCCTACGCGGACCGCGCCGGCTTCGACCTCGTGGCGCAGGGCATGAGCGGCCTGATGAGCGTCACCGGCGAGGGGCCGGGCCGGCCGCCGATGAAATGCGGCCCGCCCGTCACCGACATCACGGCCGGCATCCTCGCCGCCATGGGGGTGCTCGCGGCCTACGCGCACCGGCTCAGGACCGGGGAGGGGCAGGTCGTCGACACCTCGCTGTTCGAGGCCGGCATCACCCTGACCTACTGGCAATCGGCCATCAGCATGGCGACCAGCGTGCCGCCCGGCCCGATGGGCTCCGCCCATCCGCTGAACGCCCCCTACGAGGCCTTCGAGACCGCGGATGGCTGGATCACCATCGGGGCTGCCAACCAGACGAACTGGCTGCGCCTCCTCGACGTGATCGGCGCCGAGGATCTCGCGGGCGACCCGCGCTTCGCGCAGAACCGCGACCGCATGGCGAACCGCGAGGCGCTGGCCGCCGCGCTCGCTCCCCATTTCCGAGATGCCCCGTCCGGGGACTGGCTCGCGCGGCTCGAGGCCGGCGGCGTGCCGGCCGGCCCCGTCCTCGACGTCGCCGCCATGCACCGCGACCCGCAGACGCTCGCCCGCGAGATGGTGGTGGAGGTCGACCATACCCGGATCGGCCCCATGCAGACCCTCGGGCTGCCCGTGAAGTTCTCGGGCACGCCGGGCCGGGTGCACGGGCCGGCGCCGCTCCTCGGCGAGCACAGCCGCGCGATCCTGCGCGGGGCCGGCTACCCGGACGACGAGATCGACGGGCTGATCGCGCGGGGCATCGTGCGCGAGACGCTGGCGTGATAGGGACGGGCCTGCGCCGCCCCTCACCGGTGCGGGCTCCCGGTTTCCGCGCGGCGTCAACGATGCGGGCCTCCGACCTGATCCCTCTCCCGGTCCGTTGGCGCGGATCCGCCGGGCGCAGGTCCCGGGGGCATGGACGGCCTCAAGCCGCGAGGGGCCGGCACGGACATCAACCAGCAGGAACCCCGCGATGACCGACGCCGCCGCCCCGCTCACCGACGAGCTTCTGTTCAGCCGGGACGCGTCCGGCATCGCCCGCATCGTCCTGAACCGGCCGCAGGCGCGCAACGCCCTCACCTTCGCGATGTACGAGGGCCTGATCACCCTGGCGCGGGAGGTCGAGGCCGACGCGACGGTCAAGGCGCTGATCATCACGGGCGCCGGCGAGAAGGCCTTCGCGGCCGGCACCGACATCGCGCAGTTCCGGAGCTTCGAGACGGCCGAGGACGCGCTCGGCTACGAGCGCTTCATGGATCGCGTGCTCGGCGCCCTGGAGCGCCTGCGCGTTCCGACGATCGCGGCCGTGGCGGGGGCCTGCACGGGCGGCGGCGCCGCGATCGCGGCGGCCTGCGACCTGCGCGTCGCCACGCGGGACGCCCGCTTCGGCTTCCCGATCGCCCGGACGCTGGGCAACTGCCTGTCGCAGGGCAACCTGAAGCGTCTCTCCGGCCTGATCGGCCCGGCCCGCGTCAAGGACATCCTGTTCACCGCCCGCCTCGTCGGCGCCGAGGAGGCGCTCGCAATCGGCCTCGTCAGCGAGGTCGTGGCGGATGCCGCCGCCCTGGAGGCGCGCGCGGCCGAGCTCGCGGCGCTGCTCGCCGGCCACGCGCCGCTGACGCTCCAGGCCACCAAGGAGGGCCTGCGCCGCCTGCAGGAGGGCGACGCGGGCGCGGGCGAGGACCTGATCCTCCAGTGCTACATGAGCCAGGATTTCCGCGAGGGCATGGAGGCCTTCCTCGCCAAGCGGCCGCCGAACTGGACGGGGCGGTAGGCTCGCAGGAGCCCCCCGGCAAAGGCCTGAACGGGAACGGCCCGGACCGAAAGGTCCGGGCCGTTCCCGTCGTTCCTGAGCCGTCCTACCGCGTCGTCGGCAGCAGGGTGTTCGGCAGCCACATGGCGATGCCGGGGACCAGGCAGAGGATCAGGATCGCCACCGCCATCAGGATCACGAAGGGGAGCGTCCCCCAGATGATGTTCGAGAGCGGGATGTCGGGCGCGATGTTCTTGATCACGAAGATGTTGAGCCCCACCGGCGGGTGGATCAGCCCCATCTCCATGGTGATCGTCATCACGACGCCGAACCAGACGAGGTCGAACCCCGCGGCCTTGAGCGGCGGCAGGATGATCGGCGCCGTCATCAGGATGATCGAGACCGGCGGCAGGAAGAAGCCGAGTACGATCACCAGCGCCAGGATCGTCACCAGCAGCACCCACTTGGAGAGCTGCATCGCCACGATCGCCGCGGCGGCCGATTGCGAGATGTGGAGGTAGCTCATCACGTAGGCGTAGAGGAGCGACATGCCGATGATCAGCATCAGCATGGTCGATTCCCTGAGC